>CAIXIP010000270.1 GCA_903919535.1 uncultured Bacteroidota bacterium
AATAGCCTGGTTAGAATATTATAAAGAGGTTATGAAAGTAAATAAGGAATTTGGTTCAACAAATATTAAAGGCTATAATTCAGATAGAGGGAGAGTTTATTTACAATATGGCGCTCCAAACGTTCGCGGTGGATATGATAATGACCCAACTGGATCTCTGTATGAAATATGGCAATACTACACATTGGTTGATAAAACGCAATTGCATACCAATCCAAATAACAAACAATCGAATAGAAAATTTGTTTTTTATAACTCAGATTTATTGAGTGGTTATAAGCTAATTCATTCTGATGCAACGGGAGAGCTTCATAACAATCCTCGTTGGGATATTAACCCGAACGATGACAATATTAATAACCCACGTTAATAAAAAAACTATTATTATTTGAGTATGAAGGTTGCAATTGTTGTATTAAATTGGAATGGCAAAGATTTTTTAGAAAAATTTTTACCTAGTGTTGTTGCAAACAATGCTTCGTTTTCTGAATTATTTGTAGCCGACAATGCCTCTACAGATGATTCTATTTCTTTTCTTAAAAAAAATTATCCGCAAATAAACATAATTCAAAACACAAGTAATGGCGGTTTTGCCAAAGGATATAATGATGCATTAAAACTTATTGATGCTGAATATTATGTTTTATTAAACTCTGATGTAGAAGTAACTCCTAACTGGATTGAGAGCATAATAAAGGGGATGGATGAAGACAAATCCATTGCTGCTTGTCAGCCTAAAATTAAAGATTTTAATCGTAAAACATATTTTGAATATGCAGGTGCTGCAGGTGGGTTTATTGATAAATATGCCTATCCATTTTGCCGCGGCAGAATATTTGAAAATATTGAAGAAGATAATGGCCAGTATGATAATGTTCGTGAAGTTTTTTGGGCAACAGGGGCATGTTTATTTGTTAGAGCTGAATGCTTTAAGCTAGTTCATGGGTTTGATGAAGATTTTTTTGCTCATATGGAAGAAATAGATTTATGCTGGAGATTAAAAAATCTTGGGTTCAAAATAATGTATTCTCCTGATTCAGTTGTTTATCATCTTGGAGGGGGAACGTTGAATAAAACGAATCCTAAAAAAACATTCCTGAATTTTCGAAATAATTTAATTTTGATTACAAAAAATCATCCTCCTAAATATTTCTTTTTTAAAATAGTTATGCGAATGATACTTGATGGAGTAGCAGGGTTGAAATTTTTATTTTCCGGACAAATAAACCATTTATTTGCTGTGATAAAAGCTCATTATTCTTTTTATGTTTCATTTGGAAGTACTCTAAAGAAAAGAAAAGAGTTGAAACAACAAATAAAGAATTATACAACTTCGGCTGTTTACCTTCATAGCATAGTAGCCGATTTTTATATCAGAGAAAAAAAAACATTTAAGGAAATTGATTTCAAAGGAAGGTTTAAATAATTACATAAAACTTTCTATTGCTAACCTATAGGAATCCAGACCAAATCCTGATATTGAACCTTTACATTTCGGAGCTATAAGAGAATTGTGGCGAAAATCTTCTCTTGCAAAAACATTGGATATATGCACCTCTATTACAGGGGTTGTTATGGCCGCAATAGCATCTCGCAATGCTACGGATGTATGCGTGTAGCCTCCCGCATTCAAAATAATACCAGCAAATGAAAAACCAACTTCATGAAGTTTATTAATCAGCTCTCCTTCAATATTGCTTTGATAATAGGATAGATCAACATTTTGAAATTTATTTTTCAGAACAGAAAAATATTCATCAAATGTTTGGCTTCCATACACATTTGTTTCACGAGTGCCTAATAGATTTAGATTAGGACCATTTATTATGATAAGTTTCATGTTTAGATATTAAGCAACGAATTTACGATTATTGACAATCAGAATTAACTTTA
>CAIXIP010000271.1 GCA_903919535.1 uncultured Bacteroidota bacterium
CTTAAAATATTTAATGTATTTATAACCTAAAATTTCCAATCCTTATTAAGCTACCTAGTATATTCGTAACGGTTGAATATTTTTATCTGACGAGCACCCTACAAGAATTCTACTCCATAGAATAATCCGAAACCGCCAGATAATTTTTTTAGAAAAAATCGGATAACTAAATTTTCAATTTTGTGATTTAACATAAATGTATTTATCTATATATTTTCACTGTAAATCTTTTACATAGAATTCATCTACAGTATCAAAAACATAATATATATATAACCTACATTTTATATTCAATTTTTATTGTTGAAATACATTTGTGACAGTAACATTTACACATTCTAGTGAACACCCTACAAGAATTCTTTTCTTAAGAATACTCCTAAACCACTAGAAATATTAGAAAATATTCTTGAAGTTGAACACCCTTGACGAATGTTGTATTTTTTTTGCAGCATTAAGAAACCGGCTTCTAATAAAATTATAATTTATTAGAAATGAAAATACTACTCTCTAGAAAAAGCAGATTAAAATTATTATCTCTTTTAGCATTTATTCTACTATTAAATAATAATAGTTTTGCCCAATATAATATAAATGCATTAAGTACAAATTACACTACAGGCTTTAATACGCTTACAAGTGGAACATGGACTGACAATACCACTGTAACAGGTTGGTACACCAAAACAGACGCTACATCTTCAATAGTTACTTATGGTGCAAACACAGGCTCAACAACAACTGCCGGCTTATATGCTTTTGGTGTTGCAGGAACAAATGCATTAAGCGATCGCGCCTTGGGCTTTGCTCCTACAAATACATACACTGGAGCTTCTGGAACTGGCAAAGGGTATATCGGGTGGAGATTGAAAAATAATACAGGCTCAACAATAACCTCTATCACAATCACCTACTCTGGTGAACAATGGAGAAGAGACAATGCTTCCTCTCAAAACTTAACCGTAGAATATCAAACAGCTACAAGTGTAACAAATATCAATGCTGGATCATGGACAAGTATTCCTGCACTTACATTTACTTCTCCACAACTTTCAGCAACCGCTTTAGCTCTTGATGGCAACGCTGTTGCAAATAGATCATCTGGAATTACAACCACGATATCTGTTACAGTTAATAACGGTGATGAAATAATGATAAGATGGAGTGATTTAAATGATTCTGGTAACGATCATTTTTTAGCTATTGATGATATTACAATAAATGCTAGTGGTGGAGCACCAACAAACAGTATTACTACAGGTGCAATTACGGGAACGCCTTTTTCAGTAACATGCACTGCAGGAAGCACAGGCACTGTTTCTTTTACATCATCAGGAACTTTTACTGGAAACACCTATACCGCTCAATTATCTAATTCTAGTGGAAGCTTTACATTAGCGTCCAATATTGGCACACTTGTTAGTGATGCTAATACAGGCACAATAAATATCTCAATACCTGCTGGTTTGCCAACAGGAGCAGGGTATTTAATAAGAGTCATCAGTGACGCTCCATATGCAGCAGGAAGTAATTCAAGTACGTTTACAATAACATTAACAGGTGGTGCATGTTCTGCATTGCAAATAGAAAGTATATTAGTTGATGCTTGTGGAGTTAACGAAGGAGAAAATGAAATGGTGCTTTTTCAAGTTGGGGCTTCAGCAATGAATACATCAAATTTAACAGCAAATTGGCCTAGTAATTCATGGTTAGGTGTTTGTCAAAATGCAACAACATCTGCAACTGTTGCTGCTATAAATGCAACTATTGCAGGAGGAGGTCATTTGGTAGAACCAACTGGCGGAGTTTTACCTGCAAATACACAAGTATTATTTTTTACCAGTACAGCATTCAATTATGGACTGTTTGATTTTACTTCTTTAAACTCAACACTTTATGTTGTCTTTCAATGTGCTGGTAATACAGCTGGTCATTTTAAAAATCATGGTTCAGGATATTTACCCCGAACTCTTACTGTCACTTTTACGGGTTCAGGCAGTGATGTTGTAACTTACGATGCAGGAATGGTCTATAATGGTGATGGTGGTGAAGTTGATTTTGATACACCTGGCAATCCAACTTATCCAACAACAAGTGGTTGCAAAGCACCTTTAACACCTTTACCTATTGAATTGATAAATTTCAATGTGAAGTATTTAAACAGGCTTGCAAAAATTACTTGGACAACAGCAAGTGAAATAAATAACAATTATTTTACAATTGAAAGAAGTATTGATGCAATAAATTTTGATGAACTAAAAAAAACACCTGGCGCTGGGAACAGTGTTTTAACGATTAATTACTCAACAGAAGATGAGTCTCCTTTAATGGGGATTAACTATTATCGATTAAAGCAAACAGATTTTGATGGCAACTCTTCTTATAGCAATATAGTTTCAATTGATGTTGAAAACGATGATGGCTTTCAGATTATAAACTCATTTAACTCCATTGAAAATAGCTCATTGATTGTTACAGTAAATTGTGGAATCAATTGTTTAGTGAATTTCGAATTATATGATATGACTGGCAGAAAAGTGTTCTCAAGCAATGAAAATTTTACAGGTAATAATAAAAATGTTTCGATTTCAACTAATCATCTATCAACTGGTATTTACATACTAAAAGTATATAATGGAGAAAAAATGATCTCTAAAAAAATTAAATTGTAATACGCTAATTGAAAAGTTTATTAAACACTAATTCTATTCCGGAATTTTTAAAACGGCTTGAAATGTTCGTAGCATTCATTTCAA
>CAIXIP010000272.1 GCA_903919535.1 uncultured Bacteroidota bacterium
CGAGTCCGCGCGGAATCAACCATCAGCCAGAATCCAAGCTATCTCTTTTTTACCAGTACCTGTTTTCACTTTTACTTTTTTTTGGCGGATATGCGTTAGTTCATCAGTTTTCCGATTTTGTGCAAAACTGGTTAATGCAAATTGTCAATCCGTACATAGCAAATTCATCGTGGCTGAGTTATCTCACAAATATTTTAAGTTTTGTGATTAATATTTTATTTGCAATTATTTTCTATTTTTTTTATTCAGCAATTGTAAAATATATTGTTTTGATTATAATGTCACCCGTAATGGCTTTGCTTTCTGAAAGAGCAGATGAAATTATCACAGGAAAGAAATATAAATTTAACTTTTCGCAATTTCTGCATGATATTTTAAGAGGCATTTCCATTGCTATTCGAAATATGCTTATTGAATTAAGTATCATACTATTCTGCTTCATTTTAGTATGGATACCAATAATTGGCTGGTTGAGCCCAGTTTTTTTATTGATAGTTTCCTATTACTTTTACGGCTTTTCAATGATTGATTATACAAGTGAAAGACGCAAATTGAATGTTACAGAAAGTGTTGCATATATTCGGAAAAATAAAGGATTAGCAATTGGAAATGGCTTTGTTTTTGCGTTGGTTTTTGCCTTCCCAATTATTGGAGCAATAGTAGTAGCAGTGCTTGCCCCTATAGCGGCAACTATTGCAGTGTTAGAAATAGAAAAGTAAAATATGAAAAAAATTAAAATATCAGTAGTGTCATATTTGAATTCTAAACCATTTATTTATGGTTTGAATCAGTCCGAAATCAAAAATGAAATTGATTTGCAATTAGATATTCCTTCTGTTTGTGCTCAAAAGCTTCTTGATGGTAATGTTGATATTGGATTAATACCCGTAGCTGTAATTCCGAAATTAAAAGAGCATTACATTATCAGTGATTATTGCATTGGGGCTGTGGGAAAAGTAGCATCGGTTATTTTATATAGCAATGTTCCTTTGGCGGAAATTGAAACAGTACTGTTGGATTATCAATCGCGTACTTCGGTAACTTTGGTTAAGGTGCTCGCAAAAAAATTCTGGAAAATTAATCCTCAATGGATTCCTGCCGAAGCCGATTATGAAAATAGTATTTCAGGAACAACAGCTGCTGTAATTATTGGTGATCGTACTTTTGGTCTTGAAAATAAATATGCATATTCTTACGATTTGGCCGAAGAATGGCAAAAATTCACACAATTACCTTTTGTATTTGCCTGTTGGGTTTCCACAAAAAAATTAACGCAACAATTTATAAGTGATTTTAATCAGGCTTTAAAATTAGGGCTGGATAATCGTCCTTTGCTGATAAAGGAATTAGAGGCAAGTGGAAAATATCAAACAAATGTTGATGAATATTTGAATAAAAGTTTGAGTTATGAATACGATACGGCTAAAAAGGAAGCTTTGACTCTGTTTTTGAAATATCTGGCAAAACTTTATGAATAATATTTTGTATTTTGGTTTAAATCAATATATTTGCTTCTATTCGAAAAATGAAGGTTTGGCTTATTAATGTGACAAAAAACAAATAATCTACACATGAAAAAAATACTAACTATTTCCTTGCTGATTTTCTTTTCTCTTGGCACTTTGCTAGCTCAAAAGAATGTTATTGAAAAAAGTGAGGATCAGATAAAAATGTTTAATGCGCAGCAACGCTTTTTTGCGGGTGATTTTCAAGGAGCATTAAATATTTACAGTGATGTATTAAAAGGGAAGCCAAATGATGCTAACATTACTTTCCATATTGCTGAGTGTTATTTTGAATTGGGACAATATGAGCAAGCACTTGAAAATGCTGAGAAAGCAAAATTCATTGATCCTAAAGCAAATGAGAACACCCCATTATTGTTAGGGAAATTGTACCACCGAAATGCAAAATTTGATGAAGCACTTGCCGAATTTGCAAATTATAAAACATTAGTTGCTGGAGATGAAAAAAAGATAAAGGAAAGTGATGTAGATTATTACATATCCCAAGTTAATACTGCTAAAGAAATGATTGCAAAGCCTGTAGATGTTAAGATAGATAACATGGGTGATTTGATTAATTCAGAATATGATGACAAAGGACCATCCATTACTGCCGATGGCAAGATGTTGATATTGAACTCCAGACGCCCTGGTAAGTCAACAAAATTAGATATGGAGGGAGATAAAAAATATTTCGAAGATATTTATGTTTCTCGTTGGGATAGTATTAAAAAGCTTTGGAGTGCTGCAGAGTTAATACCTGGTGCTATCAATACAGAAGGACATGATGCTTGTACCAGCATTTCTCCTGATGGAAAACAAATATTTGTCTATAAAAATGATATAGAAAGTGAATCTCGTGGTGGAGATATTTATTTTTCACGTTTGGGTTCTTCCGGAAAATGGGGCGCACCTCAATCAATGGGGAAGCCAATAAATACTACGTATTGGGAAGGTGGAGCTTGTATTTCTCCCGATGGAAAAACACTTTATTTCGTGAGCGAACGTCCGGGAGGAGTTGGTCATAGCGATATTTATATGGTTAACAAAAAAAGCCGTACCGAGTGGGATGTGCCTGTAAACCTAGGAAGTGTTGTTAATACTACTGAAGATGAAGGAGGGATATTTTTAGCACCAGATGGTAAATCTTTGTTTTTTAGTTCAAAAGGACATAACAGTATGGGCGGGTATGATATCTTTAAAACAGTATATGAAAAAGGAAAATGGTCAACACCACAAAATTTAGGTTACCCAATAAATACAATCTATAATGATGTTAGTTTTACAATTTCTATTGATGCACA
Organism: uncultured Bacteroidota bacterium; assembly: GCA_903919535.1. Classification (GTDB taxonomy): domain Bacteria; phylum Bacteroidota; class Bacteroidia; order 2-12-FULL-35-15; family 2-12-FULL-35-15; genus 2-12-FULL-35-15. The sequence goes on from CAIXIP010000272.1 coordinate 2,810, forward strand.
AACAGGTTATTTTTCAAGCGATAGAAAAGGTGGTTTAGGTGAGCGTGATATTTATAAAGTAGATTTAACCAATTACCCTGTTCTTGAGAAAGAAATGAAAGCTAAAATTGTAAACACTGGCCCTGCAATGGCTATTTTAAGAGGTGATATCTTTAATGCTACCGATGGTAATGCCATGGAAGCAGAGCTTTTTATTTATGACGAAGAAGGGAAACAAGTTGGTAACACTTCTTCTACTTCCGGAAGTGGTGAATATTTCATTACTCTTGAAGCCAATAAAACCTATCAGGTAAAAATTAACATGCCAGGTTACAAAGCGATAGATGAAAAAGTGGAAGTAAAAGCAGCAAAAGAAGGTGCGACTACTGTAGTAAAACATTATTTGTTGTATAAGGTTAAGTAATATTTTTTTTTGGTGAAGCCCCTCATTAAAAATGGGGGGCTTTTCTATGCCAGTAATTTAAATTTATTTCAAGCTTTTTTCGGAATCATGATAAAAGTCATAATAATTGGTGGGAGCGAAAGTGCTTTAAAATCAGCTGGTTATGTTTGTGTTTGTTATTTTGAATAATTCTAAATAGTCTGAATGACATTTTCATGACATTAGCCTCCGAATAACATAGGAAATTTGAGGAAAGAAAAATGAAGTTGTGATTAGAACTAAGATTATAGCATTTACACACAAAACTACTGACATAAATGAGATCGGTAAATTGCATATTGATGAAACTCAATTGCAAGCCAGATTAGAACATTTGAAATCAGTATCAGGAGTTGAAGAATTGCAATACCTTTCTACCTGTAATCGTGTTGAGTTTATGTTATCCTCTAATGGAAATATCGACAATGCGTTTTTAAAATTATTTTTCGGAGCATTTGATTTAACTTGGAAAGAAGCTGAAATAAATTGGGCAATTAATAATGCACAGGTTTTTGAAGGCGAAGAAGCGTTGCGTCATTTGTTTAATGTTGCCTCATCGATAGATTCTTTAGTTGTTGGTGAAAGAGAAATTATTACTCAAGTTCGTAATTCATACGAAAAATGTTCAAGTTTAAATTTAACAGGAGATTTGATTCGTTTAGCAATTAAACGAACAATTGAAGTTGCAAAGGACGTTTATACGAATACAAACATTGCTCGTAATCCTGTTTCTGTTGTTTCATTAGCATACCGCAAGCTGCGTGCGTTAAATGTAAAACAAGATGCTCGTTTCTTGATAATTGGTTCAGGTGTTACGAATACAACAATGGCGAAATATTTAAAAAAGCATGAGTTTGCTAACTTCTCTGTTTTTAATCGCACCTTGGAAAATGCACAAAAATTAGCAGATGAATTAAAAGGAAAAGCATATCCTCTTTCTGAACTTATAAACTTTAAACAAGGTTTTGATATAATTGTAACTTGTACCGGTGCTGCTGAAAGTGTTATTACTCCTGAAATATACAAGAGTTTAGTAGGAGAAGACAGATCTAAAAAAATTGTAATTGATCTTGCAATTCCGAATGATTTGGATGCTGAAATATTAAAAAATTACGATGTTAATTTAATTGCTGTAAATAATCTACAGGAAGTAGCAAAGGAAAATTTGTTGGCGCGTGAACTGGAAATGCAAGCATGTAATCAAATTATCGAAAGAAATATTGAAGAGTTCAAACAAATCATCAAGACAAGAAAAGTAGAAATTGCAATGAGCGAAGTGCCTAAGAAAATGAAAGCAATTCGTGAAACTGCAAATGAAGTTTTTGCAAAAGAATTAGAAAGCTTAGATGCTCAATCGAAAGAAACTTTAGATAAGATTCTTTCATACATGGAAAAAAAATACATCAGTGTTCCAATGAAAATGGCGAAAGAAATATTGATTGAAGACGCTAAAACGAAATAGTTTAAGAGCCCGAAAGGGCTTTTGTTTTATTATAAAAAAAGATTGGAACGCAGATTTATTAAGATCGTTAAGATTAAAAATGATAAAATAAATTTGTTCTGTATTAAATAAATCATAAACTATCTTATATTACTACAATCATAATCATGTTGTATCATAACAATCATAAAAATCCGCGTACCATCACACACAGAGTAAAAAAAGAAAATGGAAAGAAAAATAATCATTGGCAGTAGAGGAAGTGATCTAGCATTGTGGCAAGCAAATCATATATTACGTAAAGTTCAAAAATTAGGGCTTACGGCTGAATTAAAAATAATTACAACACAAGGTGATGCAATTCAGGATTTAAGTTTTGATAAGCTGGAAGGGAAAGGTTTCTTTACAAAAGAAATTGAAGACGCGCTATTAAAAAAAGAAATTGACCTTGCTGTTCATTCACATAAAGATTTGCCAACAACTTCTCCGGAAGGATTAAAAATTGCAGCCGTTTCGGAGCGTGAAGATGCTGCAGAATTGGTTTTGATTCGTAAAGAATGTGTTGACATTGGACAAAAATTTGCATTCAAAAAAAATGCTATTGTTGGTACTTCTTCAGCTCGCAGAAAATCACAATTGTTAGCATTTCGTAATGATATTAAAATGGAAGACTTACGCGGAAATGTTCCAACACGAATTCAGAAATTACGTGATAAAAAGTATGATGCCATCATGTTGGCTGCTGCTGGAGTAGAGCGCTTACATATTGATCTGAGCGAGTTTAAAGTAGTGCGATTAGATCCTAAGGAATTTATTCCGGCCCCAGCACAAGGTGTTTTGGGATTGCAAATTCGTGAGGATGATCACGAATTATTTGAATACATAAATAAATTAAATTCAGAAAAAGTAGAAGATATTATTGGCGTGGAGCGCAAAGTGCTGAATTTATTTGATGGCGGTTGTCAATTGCCATTAGGGGTTTATTGTATCAAAGAAGATAATAAATTTAAAGTGTGGACCTCAAAAGCTGATGCTTGGGATACAATGCCAAAGCGATTGTATTTCGAATCATTTACAGATGAAGGATTGGCAATTAAAATTGTAAATGCATTAAATACTATAAAAGGGAAATCTGTATTAATTACGCGTGATCTAAAAGGTGATTCTTTTTTTAAAAATGTATTAGAAGGTAATGGCTATAAAGTGCAGGGCGTTTCATTTATAGAAATAAAAAGCGTTAAGATTTCAAATGTTCCTCCAACTGACTGGGTGTTTTTTGCTAGTTCAAATGCAGTGGATCATTTTTTCGGACAGAATCCGGAATTAAAACCAAAAACAAAATTTGGTGTGATTGGAAAATCAACCGAACTTGAATTAAAAAAACATAATCGCAATGCTGCATTCGTAGGTTCAATCAATGATACAAAAGTAGTTGGAAAAAAATTCGCGAAAGCTGTTGGTGAAGAAACGGTCTTGTTTCCTCAAGCAAAAGGAGGATTACGCACTGTACAACAACAATTTACAGATGCAGCTAAACTAACCGACCTGGTTGTTTATGAAACTGTAAAAAAAGAAAATGAAAAATTACCTGAAGTAGAAGTGCTTGTTTTTACAAGTCCTTCAAACGTAGTTTCTTATTTTGAAAAAGGTAAAGTTTCTGCAGATCAAAAAGTAATTGCAATCGGAAAATCAACCGAAAAAAAACTATTAGAATTGGGAGTAGAAAACGTTTTGCTACCAGCCTCATTTGATGAAGTAGGTTTAGCGGAAGCTGTTTTCGGGATATAAAGCACAATGTCATTTCGAATCCCTGCAAGGGTGAGAAATCTCTTTGCCGAATGAGATTTTTCCTTTCAGTCGAAATGACAAAAATGAAAATATAATATGATACAACGTCCTCGCAGATTAAGAAAAAATGCAATTGTTCGTGAAATGGTTGCTGAAACACGTCTTTCAAAGGATATGTTTATTTATCCATACTTTGTTGTAGATGGAAAAAATATTGTTCACCCTATTGATGCAATGCCCGGCATTAATCATTATTCAGTTGATGAGTTACTGAAAGATGTTGAAAGTGGTTTAAAGGTTGGCATCAATAAAATATTATTGTTTGGTGTAGGCGAACAAAAATCGGTAGATGGAAGTTCTTCTTTTAGCAACAATTCGATAGTTGTAAAAGCTGTAAAAGCATTAAAAGAAAAGTTTGGTGATAGTATTTATGTCATAACAGATGTTTGTGTATGCGCCTATACAACTCATGGTCATTGTGGTGTTTTACATGATGATTATGTACATAATGATTCTTCTGTTGAGGTGCTTGCAAAAATGGCATTAGCTCATGCACAAGCAGGAGCCGATATGGTGGCGCCTAGCGATATGATGGATGGTAGAATTGGAGCTATGCGAACCTTGCTTGATAATAATAATTTTGAGAACGTAGCCATCATGTCGTATTCAATTAAATATGCATCTGCGTATTACGGGCCTTTCCGCGAAGCAGCTGATTCTGCACCACAAAAGGGTGATAGAAAATCCTATCAGATGGATTACCGAAATGGAAACGAATCTATGGTTGAAGGGATGTTGGATGAAGCTGAAGGAGCAGATATCTTAATGGTAAAACCAGCATTGGCATATATGGATGTAATTTTTAATTTGCGTCAAAATACACTTTTACCGATTGCTTGTTATAATGTTTCTGGTGAATACACCATGGTGAAAGCCACTGCAGCAAAAGGCTGGATAGATGAACAAAAAATTGTAATGGAAAATATGTATGCATTTGCGAGAGCTGGTGCAAACCTGATCATCACCTATCACACGAAAGATATTTTAGAAAAAGGTTGGTTGTAATAAGCTTTAGTTTTTTCATGTTTGTTTTATGAAAACGTCCATTTAATTAATGGACGTTTTTTGTGCCTTTTTGTTAATAATACAATTTAAATTGCATTCTATTTTCGGCTATTTTTATGGAAATAAAATAATTTAAAAATCGCATGTCCGAAACACCCAAAAAACTTTTTTTACTTGATGCCTTTGCATTAATTTATCGCGCATATTTTGCTTTTGCTAACAATCATCGTATTAACTCCAAAGGCTTAAATACTTCTGCTATTTTGGGTTTTACCAATACTTTGTTAGAAGTTCTTAAAAAAGAAAAACCATCACATATCGCTGTCGTATTTGATACATCTGAACCAACGGTTCGTCATATTGAGTTTGCCGAATACAAAGCACATCGTGAAGCTATGCCTGAAGATCTTTCTTTAGCAATTCCATACATTATAAAAGTTATTGAAGGATTTAATATTCCGGTGCTTTATTCAAATGGGTTTGAAGCTGATGATGTGATTGGAACACTTGCAAAAAAAGCGGAAGAAAAAGGTTTTATCACTTATATGATGACACCAGATAAAGATTACGGTCAATTGGTTTCTGATAAAATATTTATTTACAAACCTGCACGTATGGGAAATGGGGCAGAAATAATGGGTGTAAATGAGGTTTGTAAAAAATGGGATATAAAAAGTGTAGATCAGTTAATTGATATTTTGGGCTTGATGGGTGATAAGGTGGATAATATTCCGGGTATCCCCGGAGTAGGCGAAAAAACTGCTATTCAGCTTGTCAAAGATTTCGGAACAATTGAAAACTTATTGCAAAATACCGATAAATTAAAAGGTAAGTTAAAAGAGAAAGTAGAACAAAATACTGATAAAGCAATTCAATCAAAATGGTTGGCAACTATTATTTGTGATGTACCAATTGAATTGGATGAAAAAGCATTAGAGTTAGAAGAGCCGAATAGAGAGGCTTTGAAGGAATTGTTTTTGGAGTTGGAATTCAGGAGATTGGCAGAACAATTGAGTATTGGACCAAATACTAATAAGGAAGAAGTTGTTTCTGTTCCCGAAAAAACAAAATTACAAGCTAAAAAAGTAATAACAAATCCTAACCAAATAGACATGTTTGGGGAGCCCGAAGAAGTGAAGGACGAAGTGGAGCCTGAAAACGAATTGCCTTCGACACAAACCGATAGAGCAACTATTACCACTACACCACATGTCTATCATTTAATTGATACAATAGAAAAACGCGAACAATTAATTTCTGATTTAAGCAAACAATCTATTTTTTGTTTTGATACAGAAACTACAGGGTTAGATGTTCAAACAGCTGAACTGGTGGGGATGTCCTTTTCCTTCAATGTTTCAGAAGCATATTATATTCCCGTTCCTGAAAATCGCGAAGAAGCAGAACTACTTGTTAATGAATTCAAATTTCTTTTTGAGAATGAAAATTCCACCAAAATCGGACAAAATATTAAATACGATTTATCGATTTTAAAAGGATATGGAATTGAAATAAAAGGAAAATTGTTTGATACTATGGTTGCGCATTTCCTTATTCAGCCTGAGATGCGACATGGTATGAATGTGCTTGCCGAAACTTATTTGAATTATTCTCCTGTTTCCATTGAAACATTAATTGGTAAAAGAGGTAAAGGACAATTAAGCATGCGTGCTGTTCCAATTGAAGAAATAAAAGAGTATGCCGCAGAAGATGCAGATATTACGCTTCAACTTAAAAATGTATTTGAGCCTATGCTTATTGATACGCATACGAAGAAATTATTTGAGGAGATTGAAATTCCACTTATCCCTGTGTTAGCTGATATGGAAGCAGAAGGAATAGCATTGGATAAAAATGCCTTGCATGAATTATCGCTTGAATTAGAAAAAGATATTTTGGTTGTTGAAAATGAAATTCAGGCAATGGCGGGAACCCCATTTAATGTATCATCGCCAAAACAAGTAGGTGATATTTTATTTGAAGTGCTGCGAATTGTTGAGAAACCAAAGAAAACAAAAACAGGCCAGTATGCAACAGGTGAAGAAGTACTTTCGAAATTAGTTGGCAAACATGAAATAGTTGGAAGGATATTAGATTATCGGGAGTTAGTAAAATTAAAAAACACGTATGTTGATACATTGCCTTTATTGGTAAATTCACGTACTGGTAGAGTTCACACTTCATATAATCAAGTGGTAGCCGTTACAGGCCGTTTGAGTTCTGATAATCCTAATTTGCAAAACATTCCTATTCGTACCGAACGTGGAAGGGAAATTCGAAAAGCATTTGTTGCACGTAATGAAAATTATATTTTACTTTCTGCCGATTATTCACAAATTGAATTGCGCATTATTGCTGAATTAAGTAAAGATGAAGGTATGATCGAAGCATTTCAATCAGGATTGGATATTCACAAAGCAACTGCAGCAAAGGTTTATAATGTTCCATTAGAAGAAGTTACTTCTGATATGCGTAGAAATGCAAAAATGGTAAACTTCGGAATCATTTATGGCATATCAGCTTTCGGACTTTCTGAACGATTAAATATTCCACGTAAAGAAGCTGCTGAAATAATCGAAAATTATTTCAGTAAATACCCAAGAATAAAATCATATATGGATGAAAGTATTGAAATTGCTCGTGAAAAAGGGTATGTTGAAACCATTATGGGACGAAGAAGATACCTTCGTGATATAAATTCAAACAATCACACAATACGTAGTTTCGCTGAACGAAATGCGATTAATTCGCCAATACAAGGAAGTGCCGCTGATATGCTTAAAATTGCGATGATACAAATTCATCATGATCTGAAATCAAAAAACTTAAAATCAAAAATGCTTTTGCAAGTGCATGACGAATTAGTTTTCGATGTGTTGAAAGAAGAGTTGGACGTAGTGAAAACAATTGTAGAAAATAGAATGCGCAATGCAATTTCAACATTAAGCGTTCCTATGGAAGTTGGAATAGGAGTGGGGAATAATTGGCTGGAGGCACATTGATTGGTCTTGTGAATGAATAAACACTATTAATTCAGGTATAATAAATTGAAAATATCTTTCTAAATATGACAGAAAACATTGAAAACATATTATTTGATCTTGATGGAACATTAACAAATCCTAAAGAAGGAATTGTTAATTCCATTTTGTATGCACTAAATAAAATGGGTATACAGGAAAATTCACCTCATGAGTTAGATTCCTTTATTGGACCACCACTTAGAGAGTCTTTTCAGATGCGTTATAATTTATCTAATGAAAAATCTGATGAAATAGTAAAAGCTTATCGCGAATATTTTTCAACCAAAGGACTTTATGAAAATTTACTTTACGATGGAATTACAGAGTTGATAGAAACATTACATACCCAAAAATATAAACTGTTTGTGGCTACTTCAAAGCCAACTATTTATTCAGAACAAATTCTCGAACATTTTAAACTAAAGAAATATTTTACTGAGGTAATTGGCAGTAATGTTGATAATACTCGAACTGATAAAACTGAGATAATAGCTCATGTGGTTTCTACGCATGGTTTACAATCAGATAAATCAATTATGGTTGGAGATACAAAGTTTGATATGATAGGGGCAAAAAACAATTCTATTAAAACGATTGCTGTTACTTATGGTTATGGATCTCTCGAGGAACTGTCCTTTCATCAGCCAGATTTTATGGTAAATACCTGCGGGGAAATAAAATCGATATTTTCGAAATAGTACTGTGAAGGACTTTCAAATAATACATTCAAGAAAATGTTAGCTAAGCATAGAAATTAATACAGAGTATAAATTAATTACATTTGTTATAGTTAGTTATAATATTATTACAGCAAAAAGCAGATGAGATTCATAATAATTTTATTGATATTTTTTTTTAACGTATCTGCAATAGCTCAGCCTACTGACTTATTTAAAAGGTTGAAAACTTCACAAACTGACACCGCAGTAATTAGTGTATTAAATGAACTCACCGATTATTACATTGGGGATAACATTGACTCGGCAAATTATTATAATCAAAGATCATCAGCGCTATCGCAAGTAAAAAAAATTGAGAAGTATAATTTTCAGGCTTATTACCTTCAGGCTAAATTATTGAAAATTAGTAAGCGCTATGATGAATCTCTTGCAATCATTTCAAAAGCCATAGAAATTTCAAAAAATAATAATAACATAATTGATCATTGTAGAGCACTTATATTGACAGGTAACTTGTATGAAGCAAAAAATGTTTCTAAACAAGCCATCGAAAAATATATAGAAGCTTATGAAATAAGCAGGTCCAGAAAAAGCAATAAAGGAATGTTGCTCTCAAATATTGCATTAGGTTTGAGTTTTAAGAAACATGATGAAACAACAAGTGCCTTAAAATATTTTATAGAAGCCATGAAATTGGCTGAAGAAATTCCCGATTCCTCAGCAATATTTACTTGTTGTATTAATCTAGGTACCCTTTATGAAAATACAAATGATGATGTAAAGGCACTACAGTTTTATCAAAAGGCTGCAATCATTAATAAAAGAGACAATGATGAAAATGGAAGGGCAATATGTTTTTTCAAGATTGGGCGTATGTATCTTCAAATGAATATGATTGATAGCGCTAAAATATTTCTTCATAAAACGTTAGAAATACATTTAAAAAGAAATGATGAGGCAGGATTAATATTCGATTATTCCTTCCTAGCATCCTCGTTTAATCATGAAAATAATTATACTAAAGCTGATGAAAATTGGTCTAAAGCATTAGTGTTGTCTTTAAAACATAATGATTCAGTGCGGGTAAGTATGGTTTATTCTTATATGGCTGCTGGACAATTGGAAAGGAAAAACGATAAGAAAGCGCTTGAGTGTTATAAGAAAAGTGTGACGTATATATGCTCTACTGTGCAAAAAGAAACCATATCTTCTATTTATGAAAGGATGGCAATTATTTCAGCTAGATTGGGCTTATACAAAGAAGCATATGATTATCATGTGTTATATAAAACATGGGCTGATTCTTCGCACAATGTAAATGAAACAAAAAAACAAACAGAGCTAAAACTTGGCTATGAATTTAATCAGATTCAGGAAAAATTAATTGCTGAATCTGAATCAAAAGAATTGAAAAATAAAACTGAAATTGAAAAACAGAGAATGCAACGTAATTTTTTATTTTTTGGTTTAGGATTAATTAGTTTATTGCTAATAGTTGCTTTTAGGAGTTTTAAAATGAAACAAAAAGCCAACTTTATCCTGCAAAATCAAAAACAAGAAATTGAGCATCAGAAAAAATTAGTTGATGAAAAAAATCGAGAAATAAGTGATAGCATTAATTATGCATTACGAATTCAAACAGCAAGCTTACCCGAGAAAAATGAACTTGCTCTTTATTTTCCTCAGCACTCCTTCTTTTTTAAACCGAAAGATATTGTTAGTGGGGATTTTTATTGGGCTGCCGGTGATGAAAATAAGGTCTTAATTGCAATTGCAGATTGTACCGGTCATGGTGTTCCTGGAGCAATTACAAGTATGATGGGCAGTATGCTTTTAAATGAAATTTATTATGTAAAGAAATTAACTCAGCCCAATGAAGTTTTATTTGAATTAAATCGTCTGGTAAAATTAACATTGCGTCAGGAAACAGATTCTTTATCAAAAGATGGGATGGATATCGCATTTTGTATGTGGGATAAAAAAAGGAATAATTTATTTTATTCAGGAGCAAATCGACCACTTTATATTTTACGTGAGAATGAATTGATCGAATATAAACCAACAAAAGTATCTGTAGGAGGTTATGTTCCTATTGATCAGCAATATGATTTGAACACGATAACACTAATTCAGGGGGATACAATAATTATGTCAAGTGATGGTTATGCTGATCAATTTGGAGGACACCAGGAGAAAAAAATTACAACAAAAGCCTTCAAACGTTTGCTTAAAGAAAATTCACATTTGCACATTTCGGAACAATCAAAAAGGCTCGAACAGAATTTTAATAATTGGAAAAATGGATTTGACCAAACAGATGATGTTCTGGTTTTTATTATTAAAGTCTAGTTTTCTTCCTTAAACCAGCTGCTATACATTAAATAATTATCGGCAATACGGTTTATTTCACCATGTATTAATTCCTGATTAATATCTTTTACTTTTTTTGCCGGAACACCCGCATAAATTACACCTGATTCAACCTTCGTGTTTTCTAGTAAAACAGCTCCTGCTGCAATAATCGTGTTGCTACCTATTTCGCAATTGTCCATCACGATAGCTCCCATACCTATAAGTACATTATCATGAATAGTACATCCATGCACCAATGCATTATGCCCAATAGAAACATTATTACCAATAGTGGTTTTTGTCTTTTGATAGGTGCAATGAATCACAGCGCCATCCTGAACATTCACTTTGTTTCCCATTCGAATCGAATTTACATCTCCACGAACCACTGCGTTAAACCAAATACTACATTGATTTCCCATAATTACATCACCAACAATAGTTGAGTTTTCGGCTAAATAACAATCATCACCAAATACAGGATGATTGCCTTTAACAGATTTTATTAAGGCCATAAAATAACGATTTACAATTTTGTTTTTTATAAAAACCGGAGTCGGTTTTTATTCCATCTTTCCTGCATTTTCTTTCTTGCAGCAATCATCAAGCTTTTTATAAGCTTTCGGGTTTGCTTTAACAGCATCCGCATCGTAACCTGCGTTAGAAATTGCTAAACGAATTTTATCGGGGTTTGTAACAGCCGCATCGTAATTAACTGTTACAACTTTTGTTGCAACGTCAAGTGATGATTTAGTAACACCTTTTTCAGTACTAAGAGCTTTTTCAATTGTTTTTTTACAGCTTTTACATATTGAAGAAGTTGTAATTTTTATTTCAGAAGCAGTTTGTGCTTTTACTGTTGTTACGCTAAAAAAAACGATAATAGCGACAATACTTGATAATGCAATTTTTTTCATTTTTTTATTTCTTTTTTAATAGTTCAATAAATCCTGTTGTACTGTAATCTTTAGTTGTTTGTGATACGGCTTTTAGAATAAAATAATAGGTTCCATCGCTTAATTCAACCCCGGCAGTTGTTCTGCCATCCCATTTTACATTTGCTGATTCTGTTTCAAAAACTTTAACTCCCCAGCGATTGAATATTTCTAATTTGTATTCTTTTAAACCAGAATTATTGATAAAAAAGAAATCATTTGTTCCATCTCCATCTGGAGTAAACACGTTTGGAATAACCACGTATTCAATTAAGCTAACATCAAATGTTTGACAAATAGTATCAGCACAACCATTTGAATTTTGTGTATATAAACATACGTTTTCAATGCCATTATTATTGTAAACATGAGTAGGGTTTTGCATAGTTGAAGTAGATCCATCACCAAAATTCCATAGCCAATCAGTTGCACCGCCTGTTGATTGATCGTTAAAATTATAAGAAAAACCAGATGTTGATGTTGTGTCGAAAGCTGCAACTGGCGGAGCAGAAACAGTTACTGTGCATGAAGCCGGGCTTGAAGCGCAACCTAATGCACTTGAGGTAGTAACACTTACAGGACCTGAAGTTGTTCCCCAGTCAATTGTTACAGAGTTTGTTCCTTGTCCTGAAGCAATTGTTGTTCCAGCAGGAGATGTCCATGTGTAGGTCGATCCTGAACCTGTAGCAGAGAATGTGTTTCCTGTAGTGTTTTGACAAACTGCAGCACATGCTAAGACTGGCATTGTCGGTTTTTGACGAGATAAAATATAAGGTGAGTTAGAAAAATCTGCCCAGTTAACTTTTAAAACATCATTAAATGGGGTAGCGGATGTAGCGGTTGCAGTTCCCATATTATTCCAAAGTGCTGCTGTTGGAGTATTCCATTGTGCTAAACCGTCCCAACCTCCATCAGCCAAATTATCATAAAAAATATCAATGCTTGCATTATCTGTTCCTGCACTACGATTGATCTGGTGATAAAACAGTGGGTTTACAGTACAAATGTTTGTATCAATTGAAGCTGTGTTAAAGCCATCAGTTGTGGCAAGGTTATTTCCTAAACGAGCAGTATAAGTATTTGCGGCAGCAGATACAGGTGTAAGTTTTGCCGGACGATAACGGGTTGTTCCAACACTTGAACCAGTTGGATAAAGATAAATGGATGCCGTATTGGTTACTCTTGATAAGCTTCCGCCAACAGAACTACTCACAAATCCTTCACTTCCAACAGTTGTTGTATTTGTTACACAGCTAGTTGAAGGATTCAGAACAAAAATTGTATTTGTAAGGGTTTCTAGTTCTCGGTCGTTAATTGTCAATGTTCCGATAGCAGAAATATTAGTATTTACAAGTTGTAATGTTTTTTTACGATTAGCAGCAACACCTGTTCCTGAAAGAATCAGGTTATTGAATGTTGTTACAGTAGCATTTGTACTTGTGATATATTCTTGAAGATTTCCATTGAAATTAACTGTGCTGTTTCCAGAAGTAAAAGTGGCATCATTTGTCCAATCCTGTTCTATCAAGTATGTTCCATTACCTTGTAAGGTGGAGCCATTGGTTAAAAATACACTTCCCGGGGTGCCACTGTTAGAAATGGTCATTGTGCCATTGTTTTCAAAAATAGGAGTAGTTCCTGCTGCCCCGTCATTCTGAAAACCACCATTTACCTTAACGATAGCTGTAGAACCAGTATAAACGAGAGCGCCATTGTTGAATAGAATGGTTTGTGCAAAAGATATATTGGTAATGCTTCCCAACAATGTAAAAAGCAGGAATGATCTTTTGAATACCATTCCTGAGAATATTGTAATGTTTTTCATTGGCTCAATACTTATTTTCTTCAAACAGAATGTAATAAACAAATCTATTTAAATTTTCCTTGAAATCAAAATTTCCCTACGCTTCTGAGATGACAAAAATGAGCTTAAGGTTGCTTTGGTGTAATTAATTTCATCTTTTCTGCAAAATGTTGCGCAAAACCTCGCATCTCTTTGGCTGTTTCTGTTTCTCCTGTTGCACGGTCAAAGGTATCTGCCATCGATAACAACGATTGGTGATAAAATATTTTCATTTCATCCACCATCATATCTTTGGTCCAAAGGTCTATACGTAAGGTGTTGTTTTCTTTAGCGTCCCATAATGCGATCATTACCGCTTTGCTAACGCTTTTTTCGTTTGCATCAGTTGCGCTCCAATCAATTTTTTCAGGTAAATTGTTTTCGTCCAGTGTTACTGTAAATTTTATTTCTGAGGTTTTCATATTATTTACTGATTATGAATTTGTAGTGATAATTAGATTAATTATGAATTGATAAGTTTTTATAATTGGGTTCAAATAAGTTTTCAGGTTTTTCAGAATTATTTTCCTGGTTTATATTTTGCTTTATTCAGAATTTTTTGCCCATCAGTTTCATTCATCAATTGTTCTAAACTGCAATCGGGATTGTTTTTCATGTATTGTTTTACGATTTGCCAACCTAACCAGTAACCAACACGAGGAGGTGAATCTTTACTAAATGCTGTAGTGAATGGGCCTTCACTTGTATACTTCATTATTTCAGCCTGATCAGTAGTGTAAAGTAATTTTTGGGCGGCAAAATAACTCCACATATTAAATTCATTTTGCTTACAGTATTCCAATTGTTTTTGCGTGTATTGCATTTTTAATGAGTCGGAAGTTTTTGGCAACAATGCATCGGTCAAATACATTATTTTTCCATAGTAAACTATTTCGTTCAAGAAATCGCTTTTGGTCATATTGTATGGGAATTCATTGCTCATCCATGCTCGAACAACATCAGAAGGAATGTTTTCTTTATTCATGAATGTTGATTTATACTTAGGCATAGTAAGCATTTCATAGAATTTGTTTTTGCTCCCTAAATACATTTCGAGTCCAATACCAATTGTGCTATCTAACATAACAACGGAATAATTAAATCCCGACATCATGGTTATTACTTTGGGCAAATTCTTATTCGGGAAATAATGTTTGAAATGTTTAAAGACCTCTGTTATTTCATTCTGTAGAGTATCCGTATTTGGGTATATTTTTTGACAGTTTTCATAAGCTTCACGCATATCTTTATCGCTTACAAACTGCTTCATGCGAAAGTTGTAGGAAGAATCCCGCAAACCTCCATTGTTAATTATTCCAGTGATAAAGGAAGTGTAAAAGTGTCCGTATTTAACTTCTAATTGTTTTGTGGATGCAGTTATGTTATTTGTATCCATTTTGAAAACATCTTGCTCTAATCTGTGAATTGTGAAATCAGGAATTTTAATACTTGAAACATCAACATTCAATGGCTCATTCCCACAGGAAGAAAAAAACAGCAAACAAATCGCGAATAAATAAAACAGGTAGTTTTTCATATAAAAAAATATACTTAATATTGCATTTAGAAAATTAGTATCAGGACAAAATTCAAAATTCAAAATTATGAAAAATATGAAGAAGTTTCTTACATTATCTGTTATGGCAATATTTGCAACTGCTGCATTTGCTGGAGATGGCGAAAATGAACTTAAAAATTTCCGTTTCGGCTTAAAAGTTACCCCATCAGTAAATTGGTACAAACCAGAAGGGAAAATTATGTCAGGAAATGGTGTAGGTGTTAAATTTGGTGGTGGTTTGGTTATGGAATTTCGTTTGGCAAAAGTTGCAAGTTTGCAAACTGGCTTGCAGATTGATATGGAAGGTGGAAAAATAAAATATGCTAATGGAGGTTATAACGCCCCAGGAGCAAATACTATAAGCTACTACTATACTATTTCAGACGATGTTATTGATAAATTTCAATCAACTGATTCATCCGGATCGTATTCTTCCTCATATTATAAAGCACATACTCATTATCAGTTAAATGAGCGCCAAATTTCTGTAACCTACATTACAATTCCATTGAACTTAAAATTAAAGACCAAAGAAATAGGTATGATGACTTATTTTGGTCAACTTGGTATTAACAATTCATTTAGATGGAAAGCGAAAGCTAATGATAATTTAACTGTTCTTCAGCCTTCTCCAGGGGCGGGTGCAACTGATTCAAAATCAAAAGTTGATATTACAAAAGATGTTAGTTTATACAAAGCATCTTTAACTTTTGGTGGAGGTGTTGAAATGAATTTTTCTGGTTCAACTTCTTTATTAATTGGAGCTTCCTATAATTTAGGATTTACAAATGCATTAAAAAACGAATCAGATTATTTGGAAAAACGAACAAATGATTCATATGGTGCGGGAAATGTTACACGAGTAACTCAAACTTTAAAATCAAATGCTGTTGTTTTAACGATTGGTGTTTTATTCTAAACAATTAAAAGTTAGTAAAATTTATCCCGATCTCATTTTTATGAGGTCGGGATTTTTATTTTTGAATGATGAAAAAAATAGAGGTTATTGATCACATCGTAAATTGGTTGAGCAAATATGCAGAGCAAAGCAATACCAAAGGTTTTGTAATTGGTATTTCCGGAGGAATAGATTCTGCCTTAACATCAACCCTTTGTGCGAAAACCGGAAAGTCGGTTATTTGTTTAAATATGCCAATTCATCAGCATAAAGCAGAATACGACAGAGGTCACGAACACATCAATTGGTTGAAGAATAACTTCAAAAATGTTACTTCTCATGAAGTGGAATTAACCGAAACATTTAAAAGTATCAGCACTTCATTGCCTTCCGATATTCAGGATTGGCTAACGATGGCAAATACTCGTTCTCGCTTAAGAATGACAACTTTATATGCATTTGCATGTCATCATAAAATGTTGGTGGTAGGGACAGGTAATAAGGTGGAAGATTTTGGGATTGGTTTTTTTACAAAATACGGTGACGGTGGCGTGGATTTGAGTCCGATTGCTGATCTAATGAAATCAGAAGTGTTTGCGTTAGCTAAAGAATTAGGAGTTGTCAATTCAATTCAATCTGCGAAACCAACTGATGGATTATTTGCTGACGGAAGAAGTGATGAAGATCAAATTGGGGCAAGCTATGATGAATTGGAAGAGGCGATGATTTTTATTGCGAGCTCTTCTGACACATCAAAATTATCCAATAGACAAAAAGCAGTTTTAGAAATTTATACGAGAATGAATAAAGCAAATCAACATAAAATGAATCCAATACCAGTTTGCATTATTCCCAATGAATTAAAATAACTGAGCTCATTCTCCTCTAAAGAGGCTTTGTGGTGCGAAAAAAACAAAAGCATGATCAAACAACTTTACTCACATTTTCTGAAACACCCTATTGTTTGCACAGATACCCGCGACATAAAACCTGGAGCGCTTTTTTTTGCTTTAAAAGGAGAAAACTTTAATGGTAATAAGTTTGCCGAACAAGCACTAAATGCAGGTTGCTCAATTGCAATTATTGATGAAATAGAATACAAAAAAGATGATCGATATTTTTTAGTTGATGATGTTTTAACTGCATTACAACAATTAGCAAATTACCACCGAAAGCAGTTATCTATTCCGATAATTGGCATCACGGGTTCGAATGGGAAAACAACCACAAAAGAATTGGTACATGTAGTATTAAGCGAAAAATACAAGGTACTTGCAACAAAAGGAAATTTGAATAATCATATTGGTGTTCCGCTTACATTGCTTGGTATCAATAACGAACACGAAATGGCAATCATTGAAATGGGAGCCAATCATCAAGGGGAGATTGAACAACTTTGCAAAATTGCAGAACCGGATTTTGGAATAGTAACCAATATTGGAAAAGCACATTTAGAGGGTTTTGGCGGTTTTGAAGGTGTAATAAAAGGGAAAAGCGAATTGTATAAATACATACAGGAAAAGAGAGGAAAGGTTTTTGTGCATGGCGATGATCTATTGTTAATAGAGCTTACAATTAACAATGACAAAATAACCTACGGCACAAAAAAATTATTTGATATTGTTGGAGCAATGAATCAAAATAAAGGAAATGAATTTATTTCTTTTCAATGGGCAACGCGCTATACAGCTAGTAGTTTGAAAAATGCAGCAGTTGTTTCAACACATTTAGTAGGCGTTTATAATTATTATAATTTGTTATGTGCTGCTTGTGTTGGCAATTATTTTAAAGTTGAGGATTCAGCTATTAATAAAGCATTACGTGAATATATCCCTTCCAATAATCGTTCACAATTGCACAAAACAGAACACAATACATTAATATTGGATTATTACAATGCCAATCCTTCTAGTATGACATTGGCAATTGAAAATTTTGCCGAATTAGCCCAGCCAAACAAAATGGTAATTCTTGGCGATATGCTTGAATTGGGTGCAGAAAGCGAAAAAGAACATGATGCAATTGTAAGTTTATTGCAACAAAAAAATATCACCAATGCAATTCTGGTCGGACCGTATTTTATGAATGCCGGAAGATCAGCCAATGCAAAAACATTTAACAATTCTGAAGAAGCAGTTAACTATTTGAAACAAAATCTTGTTTCCGATACCACCATTTTAATAAAAGGTTCACGTGGAATAAAATTGGAGAAAGTCGTGGAGGTTTTGTAGTTTCAGTTTTGGTCAAAAAAAACACCGCTAAAAAAGCGGTGTTTTTTTATTTTCAATTCAATTAGTATTATGCCAATATAGATCTCGAAATAACAATACGTTGAACTTCAGAAGTTCCTTCATAGATCTGAGTGATTTTTGCATCACGCATTAAACGTTCCACATGATACTCTTTTACAAACCCGTAACCACCATGTATTTGAACAGCTTCAACAGTAGTTTTCATTGCAACTTCTGATGCAAATACTTTTGCCATTGCACCTGCAGTTGTATAATCTAAATGTTGATCTTTTAACCAAGCAGCCTTTAAACAAAGCATACGAGCAGCTTCAATTTCAGTAGCCATATCAGCTAATTTGAATGCAATCGCTTGGTGTTGATTGATTGTTTTTCCAAATGCTTTACGCTCTTTTGAATAAGCTAATGCTAATTCGTAAGCTCCAGAAGCAATTCCTAATGCTTGTGATGCAATACCAATACGTCCACCAGAAAGTGTTTGCATTGCGAATTTAAATCCAAAACCATCTTCGCCAATACGATTTTCTTTAGGCACTTTTACATCAGTAAACATTAATGAATGCGTATCCGAACCACGAATACCCATTTTGTTTTCTTTAGGACCAACAACAAAACCCGGCATTCCTCTTTCAACAATTAATGCATTGATTCCTTTATGTCCTTTTTCAACATTAGTTTGTGCTATTACCAAATAAACAGATGCTGAACTTCCGTTAGTGATCCAGTTTTTTGTTCCATTCAATAAATAGTGGTCACCTTTGTCGATTGCTGTAGTTCTTTGTGATGTAGCGTCAGAACCCGCTTCTGGTTCTGATAAACAAAATGCTCCAATAATTTCGCCCTTTGCTAATCGAACTAAATATTTTTGTTTTTGTTCTTCTGTTCCAAATGTTTCTAATCCCCAACAAACAAGTGAATTGTTTACTGACATTACTACAGAAGCTGATGAATCAACTTTCGAAATCTCTTCCATCGCCAAAACATAAGATATAGCATCCATTCCGCCACCACCGTATTTTGGGTCAACCATCATCCCTAAGAAACCAAGCTCGCCTAATTGTTTTACTTCAGCTGCCGGAAATTTTTGATGTTCATCACGTTCAATAACTCCTGGTTTTAGAACATCATTAGCAAAATCGCGAGCTGCTTTCTGAATCATTAAGTGCTCTTCTGTTAGGTTAAATTGCATAGTATAAAATTTTATGTGAAAAATTGCTTTATTTTTGAGTTGCCAAATGTAATTTTTAAATTCGAATTTTACTAATGAATATGACAAATATCAGCACCCAAAAATACAATGTGATTGGCATAATGTCTGGGACATCTTTGGATGGTGTTGACCTTGCATTTTGCAGATTTTCCTTTGAAAATGACATGTGGAATTTCGAGATTGTTTGTGCTGAAACTATTTCCTATTCTGAGTTTTGGAAGCACTCCTTACTTGGGTTGGAAGATACTGATGCGCTTACTTTTCAACAAGCACATCTTGATTATGGATTGTATTTAGGAGGACTTGTTTCTGATTTTATAATTAAAAACAGCATAAAAGTAGACTTTGTTTCTTCGCATGGCCATACTATATTTCATCAACCAGAAAAAAAATTAACTGTACAGATTGGTGCAGGAAATGCGATTGCTGCAAAATGTAAACTACCTGTTGTTTGTGATTTTCGTTCACTCGATGTTGCTTTAGGAGGACAAGGAGCGCCTTTGGTGCCAATTGGAGATAAATTGTTATTCTCAGAATATGATTATTGTTTGAATTTGGGGGGATTTGCAAATGTTTCTTACGAATATAAAGATCAACGGATAGCTTTCGATATTTGTCCGGTTAACATTGTAATGAATGCTATTTGTGAAAAACTTGGAAAGCCATATGATGATGGTGGTGCGCTTGCAAAAGATGGCTTGGCGAGCCGATATTTGTTGAATGAATTAAATGAATTAGCTTTTTATAAAAAAACACTCAATACCCCAAAATCATTGGGAAAAGAATGGGTGGTAAAAAATATTGATCCGCTTTTGGATTGTTATGAATTAGCGGAAGAGGATCTTTTAAGAACTTTTTGTGAACATATTGCATTTCAGATTGGAAGAGCACTTAAAGATAAACCTAAGGGAAAACTTTTGATCACAGGTGGTGGAGCGTATAATCATTTTTTGATCGATTGTATTAAGCAACAGACTGGGCACCAAATAATAATTCCTGATAAAAAAATACTAGAATTTAAAGAAGCATTGATTTTTGCCTTTTTGGGGGTATTGCGTATGCGGAATGAAGTTAATTGTTTGGCAAGTGTTACTGGAGCACAAAATGATAATTGCGGAGGTGCAGTTTATTATATGTCTTGATTTTATTTGGACTGTGTAAAAATAAGAAAGCCTGTTTTCAAATTTGAAAACAGGCTTTTATTTTTACTGAATATTAATAATTGTCGTCAAAATATCCGTCATCCTCCTCTTCGTCATCCTCAAAATTGTTGTCTAATTTCATGTCATTTTCATTCATGTCAAAATCGTCATCATCATCATCTACACTTTTTTTCCAGTTTTTTTTCTCTTTTTCTTTTAAAGGTTTAAGCTTTGTTGGTTTTCTTAATTCCCCTGTTTCCTTTGCTTTGTCAGTCTTTTTCAAAGCAGGTGCTTTTTTGGTAGTGGTTGTTTTTTTCATTGTAAATCAAAATTTGTTTTACAAAACAGATGATTTTAATTGTTAATTAGTAGATTAATTTCCTTTATACAAATCTCGAAAAAAATATTTTCAAACGAAAAAAATATTACAAATAAATTTATCCGAATATCATTTTACCTTTGCGTAACGTAAATTTATAAAAATAAAAATAAAAAATAAAAATAAATTGTTTGAAATGATACAAAATATTTTGCAACGCACTTTTTTAGGTAATACGTTAGAAAACTTTTGTTGGTTTGCCGGAATAATATTGGTCGGATTAATTTTCCAAAGATTACTTTCAAAACTATTGACCTTATTTGTTTTTAAGTTTTTACAAAAATATTCCAAAGGCGTTGGCTACGATAAACTCTTGGTATTGTTGAAAAAACCAATGGGAATATTTATTATTCTGGTCTCTATTTATTTTGCATTTGACAGGTTGAGTTTCCCTCCTGAATGGAATTTGGTGTCAATTGACAATTTTGGCTTGCGTCTAATTTTATACCGCTCCTTTCAAATATTGCTTATAAGTACTGTTACCTGGATTCTTTTAAGAGTAATTGATTTTTTTGGTTTGGTGCTAATGTATCGTGCTTCATTGACAGAATCGAAAACAGATGATCAGCTGGTTCCATTTTTAAAGGAGTCCATCAAAGTAATTCTAGTGATTCTTTCTATCTTTTTCACTTTTGGTGCAGTATTTAAATTGAATGTAGCATCGCTCATAGCAGGATTAGGTATTGGAGGATTAGCGATAGCTTTAGCTGCAAAGGAGTCTTTGGAAAATTTATTAGGTTCCTTCACCATTTTTCTGGATAAACCATTTGTTATTGGTGATTTAATTCAGGTTGGAGACGTAATGGGACATGTTGAAAAAATCGGATTCCGAAGTACTCGCATTCGAACAATGGAAAAAAGTTATGTTACACTACCAAATAAAAAATTAGTTGATGGAGAACTGGATAATCTTTCCCTTCGCACTCAAAGACGAGCTATGTTCAACATTGGCCTTACATACGAAACAAGTTCTGAGCAATTAAAAAGTATTGTTTCTGAAATGCAAAATTATATTGATGCTCATTCACATACCTTAAATGGTGAAACCCGTGTTCGTTTTCACGATATTAATTCCAATTCAATAAACATTATGGTTTTGTATTTTGTTGATACAATGGAATACGATGTTTACTTGAACGTTCGTGAAGAAATAAATTATAAAATAATTGAAATTGTTGCTAAAAACGGCAGTAGTTTTGCCTACCCGACTCAGACTGTTTATGTAAAAAAGTAATTTTTTTTAAAAATTGCATAAATATTCTTTTCTAGACAATAATTTGAAACCTTAATGCGTTTTAATACCAAATCGCGAATACATCCCCATATTTAATTTTTATAATTTGAGCTGTTAAGTACAAAAGAGGTTAACTTTTTTTGATTCCCCTGCTTAATTGTTTTTAAAGATCAGCCGAAAAGTTTCGGTATGGAATTTCAAACAACAATGCATCTTTCAATCAAAAATAAATTTAACCTTTAAAATCTTCAGCCATGAAAACTCAAAATAAATCTTTCGAAGACTTTGACGAATTGGTTTTCGAAAACAAAAACAAAACATATGGGGCTTATGCTATCCGTAGGTCATATAATGATAATGTAACTATTTCTTTATTTGTTACACTTGCTTTTTTTGGAAGTGCAGCCTTTTTAGGTTTTTGGTTTACAAACAATAAAATTGAATTGCCTTCAATTCTTTCTGATAATAAAACTCAGGAACTTCCAGGCATTGTTGTAGAAATTGATCCACCAAAGTCGCCTGAAATGAAGCCAGTAGAACATAAAGTTGAGCCCCCAAAAAGTCAATCAGGACAATTTGTGGCATCCAATGAAAAAGATAAAACAATTGATAAATCAATATTTGACTTACCAATAAGCAAAGTTCCTAATTTGAAAGGTGCTGATAGTACTGAAAAAAATACTGATCCGGTAATTCCGAAAGTAATTGAAGAGAAGAAACCCGTAGAAATTGAAAAAGTTGTAGACCAAATGCCGGAGTTTGAAAATATGGGTCAGTATATTTCAAGAAATTTGCATTATCCAGCTTTAGCAGTAGAAAAAGGAACAAAAGGAGTTGTGTATGTGACTTTTGTTGTTGAAATTGATGGAAGCGTTTCAAATGTAGAAATATTAGGTGGAATAGGTGATGGGTGCGAGCAAGAAGCTGTGCGGGTAATTACAAAAATGCCGAAATGGAAACCTGGTGTCAATCATGGTAAACTTGTTAGAGTTCAATGTAATTTACCGGTAAAATTTACACTTCAATAAACAATATGCTGTTTATAAGTTGAAGATTAAGTAAAAAAAAGAGTCTAAGCTTAAGGTAATTTAGCAATCGCGTTTGAAATACGCGATTGCTTTTATTATATAAAATTTAATCTAAGAAACATGTTCAATTCTGTTTTATTACAAGTAGTTGTCAGCGGTGCTAATACTGCAACTCAAGTTCTGGATACTGCAAAAAATGTGGCAGCGCAAGTAGCACAAACCGCTTTGCCAGTTGATCAGCCGAAGCAAGCTTCTCTTTCTATGCTCGACCTGATTGTTAAAGGTGGCTATATTATGATTCCTATCGGTATTCTTTCTTTATTGACGGTCTTTTATTTTTTCGAACGTTTTATAACAATAAATAAAGCATCAAAATTGGATAAAAATTTTATGAATAATATCAAAGATTATATTCATAATGGAAACATGGATGCAGCAAAAGCATTATGCAAAAATTCTACATCACCTGCTGCACGTATGGTGGAAAAAGGAATCACACGTATTGGAAAACCTATCAAAGAAATTGAAGAAACAATGGAAGGTATAGGCAAACTTGAGATCAATCGTTTGGAAAGGCATTTGAGTGTATTAAGTTTAATTGGTCGTATCGCTCCAATCTTTGGTTTTATTGGAACTATTGCCGGAGTTATTAAAATATTTTATGATATTTCTTTAACTGATAATATTAGTATAGGTGTTATCTCAACAGGGTTATATCAAAAAATGATTACCAGTGCATCTGGTTTGGTTGTTGGTTTAATAGCATTTGTCGGATACTATATTTTAAACGCGATGTTAGATAAAACCATCAATAAAATGGAAACAGCTTCAGTTGAATTTATTGATCTATTGCAAGAGCCAACTAAATAATTTGAAAGCGAACATTGCTGATTACCCAAATAACTAATGTTCCAATAAACCATTGAACTAAATTCAAATGAAACTAAAACGCAGACATAAAGAAGGTGCCGAAGTAAGTACAGAATCATTGAATGATATCATGTTCTTTCTTTTGTTGTTCTTTTTAATCATATCAACATTGGCTAATCCAAGTGTTTTGAAACTTACATTACCTAGTTCAAAAACGGCTGAACAGCTAACAAAACAACAAGTTACTGTAGAAGTGGATGCGAATCATCAATACATAGTAAATAAATCAGCTATCGCATTTACTGATCTTGAAAACGCTTTAAAAATTGAATTGGCAAGAACTCAGTCGCCTACAATAATTTTAAAATTGGATAATACATTGTCAATTCAGGATCTTGCAGATGTTATGCAAATAGGATATAAATTAGGTGTTAAAATGGTATTAGCAACAAAAGCAACTAATAAATAAAATGGATTCTTCAGTTGAAAATAAAAGTAAATATGTTGCCTTAGTTTTTACCTTAGGTTTTCATGCAATGCTGTTTTTATTGTTTCTATTTATTGTATTTATTACACCAATTCCTCCATTTGAAATCAAGCCTGTTCCTGAAATAGAAATTGGTTTAGGAATGGAAGGTCTTGGTAATTCAGATGCAGGAGGTTCGGGGAATCATGACAATGATATTGCAACTTCCGAAAATGCAATTCCAAACCCGACAGTTGATAATAATGCACCAAACATCTTAACAGATGATTCAGAACCTTTAGCCGTTGTAAAAACAAATCCGAAAAATAAAAAAGATACGAAGGCGGAAACTCCTGTTGTTATTGAACCAAAAGAAAGTTCTGAATTGCAAAATGCTCTGGCTGCGTTAAAAAATAAAAAAAAGCATACCGGAAAAGGTGAAGGAGATGGGAATACAGGAGGTTCAGGTACAGGCAATAATACGGGTGTTGGCTCGGGAGCTGGTACAGGACATGGAGATAATACTCCAGGCTATAACGGCAAAGGAGGTTATGATTTGAAAGGACGTATGTTGTTGAAAAAGCCTGAGCGTATGACAGACAATCTGGAAGAAGGAATTGTAGTAGTCGAAATCATTGTTGATGAAACAGGTAAAGTAATAAAAGTATCACCAGGGCAACGCGGTTCAACCACCACCAGTTCTAATCTGTACGCAAAAGCCCGCCAAGCCGCATACCAGGCAAAATTTAATCCTAGTCCTGATGGGATAAAAGAACAACGTGGCACTTATACATTCGTATTCACTTTAGAGTAAAAATTCTTTTTTCTGTTAACGAAATTCATTAGTAAATAATTTTATTTGCAGACTTTAGATTTGCACTTTCATCTTTTATAATACTCAATTATAATATTATCGCTCGATAAAACGTTATTCATCCAACACTTGGTAGGTGGCTGCAAATAGCTTATGCTTTTGAAGCGATAGAGATAATGCATTCAGTTGCCGTAAAACAATATAGTCATGGAAACATACTCTGAAAAGAAAAGTAATTATGTTGCTTTTGGATTTACAATTAGTATTCATATGTTTTTGTTTTTCATTTTTTTGTTTTCTGTTTTTGTCAAACCACAACTTCTAGAAAAAGCATCTTTGAATTCATCTGCAAATAGTATCAATAGAGATGAGCTTTATACACTTGAAACGGTCGAAATGCAAAGAGATAATAATTCAGTCTCTCGTAATATTGCATCAAATTTTATTACTGACCCCAAAGAAAACGATGTTAGGTTAAGTGACCTGAAACAATCAGTTAAGAAGGGAATTCCTGAAGATGCAAATAGTTCAGAATTGCAAAAGGCGTTATCAAAGTTCCACGATAAGAAAAATAATAAATCAGGAAATTTAAATTCCGTTAGTTCAGCAATAGCAATTGGTGGAGATAAAAATTCTAATGATAAAGTCAGAGAAGTCCAGGTGGCAGATTCTTATATACAGATAGATCGTAAACTTATTTCTAAGCCCGAAGCAATTTTAAATTCTTACGAAGAAGGAAAAGTTGTTGTGGAGATAATAGTAGATGAAAACGGTAAGGTTGTATTGGCAAATCCAGGACAGCGAGGCTCAACCACCACCAGTTCTAATTTATATTCAAAAGCTCGGCAAGCAGCTTATCAGGCAAAATTTAATCAAAGCCCTGAAGGTATAAAAGAGCAACGTGGGACATATACATTCGTATTCACATTAGAGTAAAATTATTTTACTTTTGTGCTGAATCAAATTTCCAATTAAAAGGGATTCGAAGAATCATATGAATTACCAACAAACACTTGATTATTTATTCAGTCAATTGCCGATGTTTCAACGCATAGGAAGTGCAGCTTATAAAGCCGATCTTGATAATACAATTGCTATTTGCAAATTACTTGATAATCCTGAAAAGAAATTTAAATCGATTCATATTGCAGGTACAAATGGTAAAGGATCAACTTCGCATATGCTTGCATCTGTTTTGCAAAGTGCTGGATTAAAAGTTGGATTGTATACTTCGCCTCATTTAAAGGATTTTAGAGAGCGGATTAAAATTAATGGGGAAATGATCTCACAACAAAATGTTGTTGAATTTGTTGAAAAATACAAAACTGACTTTGAAAAAATTCAACCCTCTTTTTTTGAAATGACTGTTGGTTTAGCTTTTGATTATTTCGCAAATCAAAAAGTGGATATTGCTGTAATTGAGGTTGGATTGGGTGGAAGGCTTGATTCTACTAATATAATTTTTCCTGAGTTATCAATAATTACGAATATTAGTTTAGATCATACTGCATTACTTGGCAATACTCTTGAGAAAATAGCGATTGAAAAAGCTGGAATAATAAAATCAGGAATTCCTGTTGTTATTGGTGAAAATCAATTAGACATAAAAGATACTTTTATTCAGATAGCATCAGAAAAAAATGCACCAATCATTTTTGCTGAAGAAAATTACAAAGCAATAAATGTTCATCATAAAAAAAATGATAAACTTTTTTTGAATATGGATATTATAAAAGATAAAGAGTTGAAATATGAAAATTTAGAATGCGAATTATTGGGTTTATATCAGCAAAAAAATATTCCGACAGTTTTATGTGCGATTGAAATTTTGAATCAAAAAGGATTTAGTTTGTCAGAAAAGGTTATTCGGCAAGGAATAAAAAACGTAGTAAAGCAAACTGGACTACTAGGGCGATGGCAAATTATTGACAATCAGCCATTGGTAATTGCAGATACAGGACATAATGAAGCTGGGGTAAAGGAAGTTTTGGCGCAAATTGCAAACACTTCGCATGATCACCTGCATTTTGTATTAGGTATGGTAAACGATAAGGATATTTCTACTATTTTGAATTTGTTGCCAAAAAATGCCACCTATTATTTTTGTAAAGCAAGTATTCCTCGCGCATTAGACGAATCGGAGTTGGCAAGTAAAGCAAGGTTAGTTGGCCTAAAAGGTGAAATATACGATTCGGTTTCAAAGGCGCTTTATACTGCAAAATCAGTAGCTACAGAGTCTGATTTGATTTTTATTGGAGGCAGCACTTTTACTGTAGCTGAAATTATATAATAAAAAAATCAAAAATATTTTTGTCCTTTCTAAAAAGTAATTATATTTGCACCCCGTTTAGAAATAAATGGATTTAGGGAGCTTAGCTCAGCTGGTTCAGAGCATCTGCCTTACAAGCAGAGGGTCACTGGTTCGAACCCAGTAGTTCCCACCAACAAAATCAAGGGTTACAGACTTTTATAGTTTGTAACCCTTTTTGATTTGCACAATATTTGCACAATTATAGCCCTCTAAACAGTTAATTTACTTCGCCTTAACTAAGCAATTAAAAAGGATAGTTGTTTCCTTTGCCGAATTTGTGAACCCTTCAGTAATATAAATTTTAAACTTTGCAATGCCGCTTTCTTTTAGCAAAGCAATATCATTAGTATTTAGTTTCATAAATATTTTTGTGTAAAAATCGCCACTTGAATAGGTGTAGTCAACTGTTTCGTTTGGTTTTTCTATCTTTTTACCATTTTCCAAAATCAATATAACACCCTTACCAGTATAGATACCGCTTTCTTTTTTCCAAATACTTAAATAATATCTAGGTACACCTTTCTCAATAACTTTTACATAACTAATGTCACCTCCAGCGTCTGCAATATTGTAGGTTACTTTTTCAGTAAATTGGTCAACCTCTCTATTTAGGTCACACGCTTCAACAATAGAATCTTTAGTTTGTCCAATAGATATGCTTTTTAAACAAATAGATAATAGAGCAATTAAATATATTTTTTTCATGACTTTAGTTTTTTTTCAAATGTAGTCTATTCCCAATACTGACAATATGATATTTGATGAAAACACTAAATTCTATTTTAAATCATACTTTAGGATAATTAAATAGTCGATGTTTGCTTAAAATTTAAAAACATGAAAAAGCTATTCATATTAATAGTGATGCTATTAAGTACAAGCTTATTTGCTCAAAAAAAATTACCATTTGACACTTTAACAAATAAGGTTGTTTTTAGGACAATTATTCAACTTAACACAACTTATAAAGCAGATCAAATATTTTCAATTGTTAAAGAGTGGTTTTCAACGAACACTAAAAATTTTAACCGTTCTAATTCTGACAAAAATGCAAATGGTGGGAATGTATTGTTAGGAATACAGAAAGGGAATTCGACTCAACTCGACCAACTATACAACAATACCCAACCTTTGAAATTTCAGGATGCTATTGAAAAGAAATTAATTGGCAAAGGTGTTTATAAATTTACTGGTGGTTCATTTGGGTGTATTCGTGTTCTATTCATTGAGTATGATATAAAGGTTTTTGTTAAAGATTCTAAATTAAAAGTAGAAATAACAAACCTTAATTATACACACTATAACCAAGTTTCAATGGCTCAAACTCAGATATACGGATTCAATGATACAGGGGATTGCACTTCGAAAAATACAATTGAAAACCTAATTAAATGCAACCATTGTGCTGATGACTTAGAGTATCTGTACTCGTACTTGAATTATGATATGAGTATACTAACAACAAACCTAAAAACATTTCTTAAGGATAATAAAAAAGCTAGTTCGAGTGATGGTTGGTAGATTTGAATTTCTGTTAGTTTATCTATTGGCAATTAATCTCACTTTGCCATTAACACCCTTATTTTAAGGCAGTAAAAACACTTAATACCATGTGCGAAAACTCTTCCTTTTATCTTGCATGCTACCCCCTTTACCTAAATGAATTTGTGAATATA
Organism: uncultured Bacteroidota bacterium; assembly: GCA_903919535.1. Classification (GTDB taxonomy): domain Bacteria; phylum Bacteroidota; class Bacteroidia; order 2-12-FULL-35-15; family 2-12-FULL-35-15; genus 2-12-FULL-35-15. The sequence goes on from CAIXIP010000272.1 coordinate 32,193, forward strand.
TTTTATCTTTACTTTAAATAAGAATAAATGAAAACAATCAAACTAGTATTATCGTTTTTATTGGTAACAGTTTTCACTAATGTCCATTCTCAAGACAAATACCCTAATGGTCAGGTTAAAAGTAAAGGGAACAAACAAAACGGAGAGTACATTGAGTATTATGAAAATGGAAAAATATTTAAGAAATTAAATTATGTTAATGGGAAACAAGATGGAGAATGTATTGTGTATTTTGATAGTGGGAAAATTCGGCAAAAAGACAACGCTATTAACGGGAAACTTATTGGAGATTTTATTTCCTATTTTGAAAATGGGAAAATAAGTTCAACGAGTACTTATGTGAATGGAGATTTGAATGGGAAAGGGTTTATCTATTATGAAACAGGGAAACTAAAATATAAAGTAAACTGAAAGGCTTTCTTTGTTTTATCTTGGATTAATTCGTGATGTAAGTTTTTTTAGTTTCAATTATAGCCTCTTCTATATCATTGCCAATGGAGGAGTTTTAAATGAGAAAAAGAACTCGTACTTCTCATTATTATCTGCTCCACAAAAATATTTTCCTTTGTTTTTAAGATTCAATCGTATCATACTATAAAACAGAGCAAAAAAGAATGCAACTATTCCCCTCGTTTATTCGTCTAAATGTTAACAAAATGCTGTGAATAATAGACGCAAATCAATTTTCATATTTCAACTATTTGTAGCATATTTGTGAGTGATTACAATTCATTACTCTAAACCTTATATAGTTTGAAAAAAATATTTTTACTCCTAATAGGTTTTTTTACCCTTACTGTTTTAAATTTACCTGCGGCAAATCGCTACTGGGTAGCTGGTACAGGTAATTGGACCGATCTTTCTCATTGGGCCTCCATAAGCGGAGGAGTTGGGGGGGCATCTATTCCAACATCAAACGATGATGTTTTTTTTGATCAGCATTCTTTTTCGGCTGATATGCAAGCCGTTATTATTAATTCCCCTGTGTTTTGTCATAACCTGAATTGGAGCGCAATTGATCGCCAGGTTGCTTTTTCCTCTCTACCATCAAGTACTATTTCTCTTTCTGGATCATATATTTCATCTCCTTTACTAATAAATGCTTTTAAAGGTCAAACAAAATTTGCTTCCAACTTGCCAGGAAATATAATTGAAACAGCAGGAAGAGAGATCATCGGTAATTGGATATTTGATGGTACAGGTGCTTGGACTTTTATGGATGATCTTATTACAGAAAGTCAGGTTTCTGTTTCACTTATAAAAGGGAACTTAAATACAAATGGAAAAAAAGTTGTTTGTGGTTCTTTTATTGGAAGCTCAACTAGCCAGCGTAGTTTAAATTTATCTAATTCTGAGATAGTAATTAAAAACAATTGGGATTTTAACATTACTACAAATCTCAATTTTAATTCAGGTTCATCAATACTTATTTTCGAAAAGCCAATTGATAATACTCATTTTAAAAGTGGTAACTTAACTTACAACTCCGTTACAAATAAAGCCCCAGCTACTTGTGTTTATCCACAGTTTACAATTCATTTGACAGAAACAGATGTTACATGTAATGGGTTAAGTGATGGAACAGCTACAGTTACTGTAACTCCAGGGACTTCATCAGGTCCATTCCAATATTTATGGTTCACAGGCGGTTTTACCACAGCCACAGCCACAGGTTATGGGCCATCTAATTATACCGTAAGAGTAACAGATTCTATTACAGGTGTTTGGCATATTTGTTCAATTTCAATTGCTGAGCCTTCTAAATTATTCGTTTTTGAAAATACAGTAACACCTCCAATGTGTTTTGGCTTGAGTAATGGAAGTGCTTCTGTTGATGGAGCTCAAGGTGTTCCACCGTACAATTTTTTATGGAATACAACGCCAATAGCACAAACTAGTAATGGGGTATTAAGTAGCACAGCAACTTCATTGGCAGCAGGAACATATACGGTTACGATTACTGATACTCATGGGTGTAAAGACAGCACCCAAATTGTTGTAACTCAACCTCAGTTGCTTGTTGCCCCTGGCTCCTCAACAAATATTTCATGTAATAATGCTTGTGATGGAACAGCTACTGTAGTTGCTGCCGGTGGTACTACCAATTATACATATGTTTGGACGTCAACTCCTGCAACTGTTCAGCCAGCTACAGCAAATATTTCAAACCTTTGTCCGGGTACTTATACTTGTACTGTTACAGATGCTCATGCTTGTGTGGCTTCTTATAATACAACTATTACTCAACCTAACGTATTGACACTTGCTACAACGCAAATAAATGTTAGTTGTGGTGGATTGTGCGATGCTTCTGCAACAGCCACTATTACTGGAGGGACCGCTCCATACACTTATGCATGGTCATGTGGTGGGACCTCAACAACTGCAAGTTTAACAAATACAGCGAACGGATTATGTGCCGGACCTTGCACAATTACAGTTACAGATGCTCATGGATGTACTATAAATAAATCAATAATAGTTACACAGCCGCCAGTATTAATTGCAACAGCCACTGGAACAAACATTTCTTGTTTTAATTCTTGTGACGGAACAGCTACTTCTACTGTAACAGGAGGGACCTCAACATATTCTTATGTGTGGTCTTCTGGTCAATCAACTCCAAATACTGCTTCACTTACAAATACAATTAATGCGTTATGCGCTATTTCGTATACCGTTACTGTTACTGACTTAAATGGTTGTACGGATACTGGTGTTGTTGCTCTTACCCAGCCAACTGTTTTGGACGTTACCGCATCAAAAACAAATGTGATATGTTTTGGTGCTTGTAATGGAACTGCAACAGCAAGCCCAACAGGTGGAACAGCGCCTTATACTTATTTCTGGAAAACAGTGCCTGTTGCACAGCAACCATTACAAACTGTTTCTAACTTATGTCCTGGTACATATACTGTAATTGTTACAGATGCTCATTTATGTAAAGATTCAACTACAGTTATTATTACCCAACCAACAGATATTACTACCATTACTACCGGGACAAGTGTGACTTGTTTTAATGCTTGCGATGGAACTGCTATTGGCACACCATCTGGAGGCACACCAACATATACATATTCATGGACAGGGCCAGCCATCGGAGCTCCTGCAGGCAATACACAACAGATAACAAATTTATGTAACGGAACTTACACTTTAGTTGTTACTGATTTTGCTGGTTGTAAAGACACAACAACGGTTGCTCTGACACAGCCTAACCCATTCACTGTAACAATTACAAATACACCTTTACTTTGTAACGGACATTGTAATTCAGTTGCTACAACAACAGTTTTCGGTGGAACACCAACATATTCATATTCTTGGACCTCTTCACTTGGCCCAAATCCTCCTGCTACATCTACTATAAGCTCTTTATGCGCAGGGACTTACACTGTTACTGTAACCGACTTTAATTTGTGTAAAGCTAAAGATACTGTTGTAATCATTGAACCGGCATTACTTGTTGTTGATTCAACTGTTGTAAATGCGACTTGCTTTAATACAAATAGCGGCTCGGCTTGTGGTGTTGTAAGTGGTGGAACACCTGGGTATACATATTCATGGGCTCCTGGTCCACAAATAACACAATGTATTACTAATCAAACTGCAGGAACCTATACTTTAACCGTTACCGATCTAAATGGTTGTAAGGATACATCAAATATTACTATTACCGAACCTAATCTGATGTTGGCCAATCCTGTTGTAATTAGTCCAGTATTGTGTAATACATTAGTTCCAACATGTGATGGTTTGGCATATTCTTCACCAACTGGTGGTACTCCTCCATTCACTTATTCTTGGAATACTGCGCCTCTGCAGCTAAATGATACAGCTTCTAATTTATGTATTGGTACTTGGAGTGTAACAGTAACTGACACTAATGGATGTGTTTCTACACAGTCTATTGTTATTACTCAACCAACACCTTTAAGTGCAAATATTTCAAATACAACTTCCAGTTGTAACGTATGTAATGGTACAGCTACTGTTACCCCTTCCGGTGGAACCGGTCCTTACACATATTCATGGTTGCCTGCACCAGGAGGTTTGTCTGGGCAAACAGCAACAGGATTATGTTCGGGTGTTTTATATACTGTTACAATAACAGATTTGAATGGGTGCACTGCCACTCGAACTGTTTCTATTTCTCAAACAGTTATCATAAGTATTACAACAACTAATACCGTCCTCAGTTGTTTTGGTTCATGCGATGGAGTTGCAACTGCAAATGCTTCTGGTGGTTCAGGGGTGTATGATTATTTCTGGGGACCAGGTACTCCATCAGGACAAGGCACTCCTACTATTACAAATCTTTGTGCCGGAACTTATTGGGTAACTGCTACTGATACAACCGGATGTTTTAATACCGATACTATTGTTTTTTCAAATCCTGCATTGTTAGTTGCATCAGCAACAAGTATTAATGAAACTTGTTTTGGTTTATGTAATGCTACTGCAACAGGAAGCTATGTTGGTGGAACCGGACCTATTAACTATTTATGGTCCGATGGCTCATCGCAAACAACTGCTGTTGCAACAAATTTATGTATCGGAACATATACATTAACTGTGACAGATTCTATGGCATGTTCAGATACTGCACAAGTTATTATTACCCAACCAACAGCAATACTTGATAATTATTCAAAAATTGATGCAACCTGTTTGATAAGTAATGGAAGCATTACAGTTGCTCCAACAGGGGGCTCAGGCGTAGGATATACATACGTTTGGACCGGATCAGCTCCAATAACTGGTGGTGGAACATCTGTAACAAATCTTGCAGCAGGTACTTACACACTTGTAATTACTGATGGTGCAGGTTGTAGTAATACATTCAATTATTTTATAAATAATACGAATGCTCCTTCATTAGTAATTTCGAGTACTCCTATAAGCTGTTTTGGTGCATGTAATGGTACCGCAACGGTTGTAGCTTCTGGTGGTGCAGGAAGTTATGTATATAATTGGACTCCCGGAAATCCAATTGGTAATGGAACAGCGGCTGTCACATCATTATGTTCCGCAACATACACTGTTAATGTTACAGATGCACTTGGATGTATTGAATTTGACACAATAAGTGTACTCGATCCTGCATTAATTTCACCTAATCCTACTATTGTTGACGAAAGTTGTGGTGGATCATGTAATGGAAGTATCACATTGAATCCAACTGGTGGCAATGGTGGTTATACTTATGCTTGGACCAACGGATTGGGAGCTGCAATGCCAGCAACCTCAAGTCAATCGAATTTATGTGCAACACTTAGTCCTTATACAGTAACAGTAACAGATACGAAAGGTTGTGACTCTGTTCTTGTAATAAATATTATTTCGCCACCTACATTAACTGCAACCATTGCATTCACAAATGTGAATTGTTTTAATGCTTGTGATGGTACAGCTACTGTTACACCTTCAGGTGGAACGCCTCCGTATTCTCATAGTTGGTCGCATGGTGCGATATATATAACACCTGGCGTGGTGAATTTATGTCCGGGAACTTATACAGATACAGTAACAGATTTTAAGGGATGTACAGTTTTTGTTACAGCCACTATTACTGAACCAACTGCATTAACAGCTTCTTCGTCACAAGTTAATGTATCATGTTATAATTTATGTGATGGAACGGTTTCAATTACAGCATCTGGTGGAACATTACCATATAGCTATTCCTGGAATCCGATTGTAACAACAAATGTCGCAGGAGATAATGCAAATAGTTTATGTGCAGGGACATACAATCTTACTGTTACTGATGGCAATGGTTGTCAGTTGCCGATACCTGCAATTGTGATTTCAGAACCTACACAAATAAACGTAAATGTTACATCTGTAGATCCAACTTGCAATTCTTCTTGTAATGGAACAGCAACATCTACTCCTTCAGGTGGTTCAGGAGCCGGCTACACTTATCTTTGGAATACTTTACCTGTTGGACAGATTACGCAAACAGCAACTACACTTTGTGCTGCAACGTATAATGTAATAGTTACTGATGGTGCAGGTTGTAGTAATAATCAAAATGTTACTTTAACAGATCCTCCTGTCTTAAGTGCTAATGTGTCGGCTACACCAGCTATTTGTAATAATTCCTGTAATGGTTCTGTGATAGCCAATCCTGTTGGGGGAACCCCAGGGTATACTTATTTATGGACTCCAGGTTTGCAAACTACGCAGTCGGTTATAAACGAATGTCCGAAAACATATACAGTAGTTGTTACAGATTCAAAACTTTGTACGGATACGCAAACAGTTGTTGTTGCCAACCCATTACCTATAAACGCATTATTTAGCACAACACCTGCTACATGCGGTTTTAATGATGGAACTTTAACTGTAACTCCAATTACTGGTACCCCGGGTTATGCTTATGTGTGGTCACCTTCACCTGGAGCTGGCAATGGAACGGCTAATGGTACTCTAATGTTCGCAGGGATATATTCTATTACAGTTACTGATACTAATAGTTGTGATTCAACTTTTGTTATTGGATTAAATAATGCGGGTGGACCAACAGGTGAAATTGTTTCAACCACTGATTTAACATGTAATTCTGTTTGTAGTGGAATTGGTTCTGTAGATGTTGTGATTGGAGGCACCCCACCATTCACTTTCTTGTGGAACAATGCTCCTATTAATACAGCCAATGATACTGCAACAAATTTATGTGCCGGAAATTATTTGGTACAAGTTACCGATTCAAATAGTTGTATTCATTTTAGTCCTATTACAATTAATGAACCTTTGCCAATTGTTCCCAATGCGGTAATAACTGATGCAGCGTGCAGTACTGTTTGTAATGGTGCAATTACAGTAACTCCTACAGGTGGAACAGGTGCAGTTTACAATTATTCATGGGCTCCGGGTAATCCTGCAGGGCAAGGCACTGCGACAATTACATCTCTTTGTCCGGGAACGTATACTTTAACAATTTCGGATGTAAATCTCTGTACTCAAGTAGATTCATTTGTTGTTGGTCAAAGTGCTCCACTCAACGTAATAATTACATCTACCAATAGTACTTGTTCTTCAAATTGCAATGGGTCGTCTTATTTGATTATTTCTTCAGGCACATCTCCATATGCGATTCAATGGAATGATCCACTAGGACAAGTAAACGATACTGCCACCGCATTGTGTGCCGGAACATACACAGCTGTGATATTGGATGCCTTAGGTTGCAGTACTTCTGTGATCGATACTATTACAAGTGCAACACCGATAGTTGCAAATGCCTTAATTACAAATGCAACTTGTGGAGCATGTGACGGAGAGGCCGTTTTATCACCAACAGGTGGAACAGCACCTTATACTTATGTTTGGAGTAATGTTCCTACAACATTTGCAGTAGATAGTAATTTATGTGCAGGATTATATACAGTAGATATTACAGATAGCTTGGGTTGTGTCGTAAATGTTCCAATTCCAGTAAGTAATTCAAACGGACCAACGAGTGTAGCAATAACATCAACAAATGCAAGTTGCTTTGCTGTATGTGATGGCGCAGTAACAGGTTTGGTTCCAACTGGTGGAACACCTCCTTATACTTATTTGTGGATACAAAGTGGAGCAACAACCACAACATTAAATAATTTGTGTGCTGGTGTTTATTTCGTTCAGGTAAAAGATTCTTTAGGTTGTTCACTAATAGATTCTGTAACTATAACAGAGCCAAGTCAAATATTAGCGAACCAACAAATAACTGCTGCAACCTGTGGTGTTTGTAACGGTGGTATTGTAATTGTTCCAAGCGGAGGAATAGGAGCATACACTGCAGTGTGGAGCGTTTTCCCTGTGCCACTAGTTTGGGATACATTAACAAATTTATGTGCAGGTGTTTATTCCGTTCAATTAACTGATGCAAATGGTTGTGGTCAAAATGTTGTTATTCCAGTAAATAATTTTAATGGCCCATCACTTACTACTAGTATAACAGATGTAACTTGTAATGGAATGTGTGATGGAACGGCAACTGTTACTGCAACAGGAGGATTGGCTCCATATACTTATTTATGGAACGATGCTTTACCACAAATAACACCTACTGCCGGTTCACTCTGTCCTGGAACTTATTTTGTACAAGTAACAGGTGCAGATTTGTGCGTTTCGATATCATCAGCCATAATCACAGAGCCTACATCTATTGGATTTAGTGCTGCAAATATTAATGATCCATTATGTAATGCAGATACTAACGGTTCGATAAGTATTTTCCCTTCAGGAGGTGTTCTTTCCTATACATACTCTTGGACGTTAAGTTCGAGTATAACAAATACAGCGACAAATCTTGGTGCAAATACTTATATCACCACGGTAACAGATGCGAATGGTTGCATTGCGACACAAACTAATACATTAACAGATCCTCCAATATTAACAATCAGTAATGTTGCCACTAGTCCAAGTTGTAACACAATTTCTGATGGAGCGATTGATGTTACTGTTGGTGGCGGCACTCCAACTTATGGTTATCAATGGACTGGTGCTTCTGTTGCTGTTACCGAGGACCTTACAAATGTGTTAATGGGTGCATATACGATTATAGTTACTGATGCAAATGGATGTACTATTAAAGATACAGTAACATTAACTCCAACTACAACAGTGATAGCGAATGCCGGGAATGATACCTCTTTCTGTATGTTAAATTCAGTGAGTTTGAATGCAACAGGAAGTACAAACGGAACAAATTACAATTGGTATATGATACCTTTAAATACAAATGTTGGAACAGGTAGTATTATTTCGGTTACACCATCTGATACAACAACTTATTATGTAGTTGTTGATAACGGAGCAGGTTGTGCTGATAACGATACTATTAACGTACTTTCTTATCCATTGCCTGTTGCAAATGCTGGTGCTGATATTACAATATTAACTGGTGCGAGTACAACTATTGGTGGTAGTCCTACAGGTCCTACAGGATCAACTTATTTGTGGATTCCTTTGCCTGGTTTGGATAATAGCACAATCGCTAATCCCTTGGCAAGTCCGTCATCAACAACTACTTATTCTGTTGTCGTTACATCTGCTCAAGGTTGTGTTTCAAGTGATTCAGTAGTAGTTTCAATTTTACCAAATATTTCATTTGGTAATGGAATTTCTCCGAATGGTGATGGCGTAAATGACGAATGGGAAATTGATTTCATAGAATTATTTCCTGAAAATACAGTTGAAGTTTATAATCGTTGGGGTGAATTATTATTCCAATCAAAAGGATATAAAGAAAAATGGGATGGAAAATACAAAGGACAACCATTGCCGGTTGGGACGTATTATTACATTATTAATTTGAATGATCCATTATTCCCTGATGCATACACAGGGCCAATTACTATAATGCGATAAATCGTATTGTTAATTACTAACATAAAAAAAATAAAGTGAAAAGATTTTTAATCCTAATGTTGATTGCTTTTAGTTTTACGAAACTTGATGCACAGCAATTGCCCCAATATAGCAATTACATGATTAATGATTTTGTAATGAATCCGGCTATTGCAGGTAATAATTCCTATTTTGAAGGAAAGTCGAATAATCGTTATCAGTGGGTTGGACTTACGGATGCGCCACGCACATACATATTAAGTGTTAATGGGCCAACCAAAGCATACAACATGGGCTTAGGCGGTATTTTGTTTACAGACATTGTTGGGCCTACACGAAGGACAGGTTTTTATTTATCATATGCATACCATTTGAAAGTTGCTGAAAAAATAAAAGTGTCGATGGGAATTTCAGGTGGTATTTTACAATTTATGGTAGATGGTTCAAAAATTAATCTTCATACTCCAAATGATATTGCTATCAGTAGTGGTATTCAATCAGTGATAATTCCTGATTTTGGTGCCGGTGTATTTGCATATTCAACTGATCATAAATGGTATTTTGGTGTAAGTGTTCCTCAAGTTATGCAAAACCAGATCAAGTTTTTTGATTACAAAACATCATCATTGAATAAACTTGCTACCCATGTTTATTCAACTGCGGGATATAAATTTAATGTTGGTGATAATTTTAAAATTGAACCATCTTTTTGTCTTAAATATGTAAAACCGGCTCCTTTGCAATTTGATTTAGGGATACGTGCAATATACAAAGACAAGATATGGATCGGTTCTGCATTTCGTTATTTAGACGCAGTTTCTGCAATGGTAGGTTATACTATGCAAGAAAACATTACGTTCGCTTATTCATATGACTTTACAACTACGGCTATAAAAAAGTATAGCACAGGAACTCATGAACTTATGATTGGAATAAAATTTCATAAGCAAGCTGAAAAAGAATCAAGTGTAAAAGTGAAATAAGGAAATTTTTTAGAATGAATTGAAGTCCCGAATAGGTTTAATATTCGGGATTTTTTTATTCCTTTGTCAAATGAAAAAAAGTGCATTTTTATTAGGTACATTATTAGTGTTGCTTTCAAGCAAGATATGCGCGCAACCCTTTGTTGATGTTGTCAGTTTTAATTATCAAACATTTTCTTCAGCATATAAGAATAACCCTAATTGGAAGAACAAAACAGATAATTATTTCCTTAATTTTTTTCTGCCAAAAGCATTTAAAAATGGTAATACCTTATTGATTCGTTTAAACACTGAAAATATTCATTCCGGGTTTTTAACATCTCCCGCATATTCTTACGAATTGTCGAGTATTTCATTGCCACTGGGTTTTAAATTTGTGACCTCCAATAAAAAATGGGAAACAGTTGTTATTGGAATTCCAAAAATAGCGTGTGATTTCAGAGATAAAGTGGATGAACACGATATACAATATGGTGGGATTTTTCTTCAACATTTTGTTCCGAACGATAAGTTGAAAATTAAATTAGGATTGTATTATAACAGGGAGGCATTTGGTGATTTTTGGATGCCACTTGTTGGTATTGATTGGAAAGCAAGCGAGCGATTTAGTATATATGGTGTTCTGCCAAGCAATTATAGAATGGAATACATTATTGTGAAAAATAAAATGTATGCTGGTTTAAATTTTAAATCTTTGACACGATCATTTCGATTGTCAAAAACACAGGATTATGATTATGTCAGGTATAACGAAATGCAGTTGAAATTATTTTTAGATTGTTTTGTTTATAAAAAGCTCCTGATGTTCGCAGAAGTTGGCTATTCGCTGGGTAAAAATCCGCTGCAATTTAATTACAATACGAAAAATGAAACAATACAAAACTCTGTTTATACTCTTTTGAAAAATTATCCAATTTTCAATATTGGTATCGCATATCGTATCCGACTGGACCTTGATCAAAAAGAATAAAAATAAATTCAAAAAAATGAGTAAAAAAAGAAAAATAAGTTATGTGCTTATTGCGATTGTAATGCTGATTCAATTGGTTCGGCCATCGAAAAATACAGGTGATGCAAAAGGTTTAAATAGTATTGCAACTAATGTTGAGGTTGATAAAATTTTGAATACAGCTTGCTATGATTGTCATTCAAACCATACTGAATATCCTTGGTATTGTAATATTCAGCCTATAGGCTGGTGGACATCCCATCATGTTAATGAAGGAAAAGAAGAGTTGAATTTTTCCGAGTTCAATTCTTATTCTTTAAAGCGGAAACTTAAAAAATTAAAAGAAATAAAAGAGCAGTTGGATGAAAATGAAATGCCTTTAAGCTCATATACGCTTATTCATAGTGATGCAAAACTTTCTGCTGAAAACAAAATAATACTTATCAAATGGATTGATGATACAAAAAACAATTTAGTCGATACCATTCCTCACCAAAATTTGTAATTGTTTGTTCCTTTGTGGTTTGCAAGTTTTTTATGATTTATTTTTTCGATAAATCAAAAAGCAAAATTGATTACCTTTACGATTCAAAAAAATAACCTGAATAAATTAATAGGAGAAAAATAAAAATGAGTATTACGAAAGAACAAGTATTAGAAGCACTAAAAAATGTAGAAGATCCGGATTTGAAAAAGGATCTTGTAACACTAGGAATGATTCGTGATTTAGAAGTTGATGGTAAAAATGTAACATTCACAGTAATGCTTACAACGCCTGCCTGTCCAATGAAAGATATGATCCATAAAGCATGTGTTAATGCAGTTTTATATTATGTGGATAAAGAAGCGAATGTATCAGCGAAAATGTCGTCAGAAGTTACAAAGAGAAATAATGAGGGTGATGCATTGTTGTCTAAAGTGAAAAATATTATTGCAGTTGCATCTGGAAAAGGTGGTGTTGGGAAATCAACAGTTGCTTCTAATCTTGCGGTAGCCTTGGCGAAACAAGGAGCAAAAGTGGGATTGGTAGATGCTGATATTTATGGCCCTTCACAAACTATTATGTTTGATGTTGTTCATGAAAAACCAAGACAAATTGATATTGATGGCGTAAGTAAAATTGTTCCCATTGAAAACTATGGCGTGAAATTATTATCCATCGGATTTTTTGCAGATCCTTCACAAGCTATTGTATGGCGAGGGCCAATGGCTGCAAAAGCCCTTACACAAATGCTTTTGGATGCTGATTGGGGAGAACTTGATTATATGATCATCGACCTTCCTCCGGGAACAGGCGATATTCATTTGTCATTAGTTGGTGCTGTTCCATTAAATGGTGTGGTTATAGTAAGTACACCACAAAATGTGGCTTTGGCGGATGCTCAAAAAGGTGTTGGGATGTTCCAAATGGAAAAAATAAACGTTCCTGTATTAGGGATTGTAGAAAACATGGCATATTTCACTCCAGCAGAACTACCAGACAATAAATATTATATTTTTGGTAAAGATGGCGCAAAAAAATTAGCAGAAAAATTGGGCGTTCCATTATTAGGAGAAATACCTTTAGTGCAAAGTATTTGTGAAGCTGGTGATGCGGGTCGCCCTGCTGTTTTGCAGGAAAATACACCACAAGCCATTGCTTTTATGGATCTTGCAAAAAAAGTAGCACAACAGGTATCAATTGTAAATGCGCAACGTATAGAGGCAAAACAAACAGAAACAATCAACTAAAAATATAGAAGATGAATTCAAAAAGTGAATTGCAAATTAAAGTAGAAGAGGTGTTAGATCAAATTCGTCCGTATTTAGAAGCTGATGGAGGAAATGTTTCTTTTGTGGAAATTACAAGTGAAAATATAGTAAGAGTTGAACTACAAGGAGCATGTAAATCATGCTCTATGAGTTTGATGACTTTAAAATCTGGTATCGAACAAACAATAAAACGCGTTTTACCTGAGATTCATTCAGTTGAAGCTGTTAATCTGCCTTCAATGGCCTAAATAGGCTTTTTTTGAAATGATTTGGTGTGGAAGAATTTTTATATAATAATTTTCAAATGAAAAAACTGCTTCAGCTAGTTGTAATTTTTAATTTTTTGTTTATAATTACATCTTGTACACCAAAATTAGATATTCCAACACCAAGTGCAGGTGATGCAAATTTCTCTAAACCAATTGCTATCGGAGGGGATTTTATGGCAGGATACCAGGATGGTGCCTTATATCAAAAAGGGCAAAAACTTTCGATTCCTGCCCTACTTGCCGAACAATTTAAATTAGTTGGCGGACCTCTGTTTAATCAAGCGTTAATGCCAGATAATGAAGGGTTAGGGCTTAACAGTAAAGTTTGGGAAAGTTGGTTTGTTTCTTCAAGTCATTTGGGATATAAAACCGATTGCGAAGGTATAACTTCCTTATCACCATTAAAAAGTAACATTTCAGTTTCATTAGCAACTCCTTATTTGACAGGTATAGCAGGGAATAGCGTGCAGAATTTAGCAATCCCATTTGCTAATATTTCAGATTATTTCAATCCTACTTTTGGTAATGCTTTTTCATCAACCGCGAATAAAAATCCATATTATAATCGAATAGCAAGTTATCCCGGAGTATCAACAATTTATGCCGATGCAAAAGCTCAAAATGCTACTTTCTTTTCAGCCTGGTTAGGTATGGAAGATATTTATAATTATGCAAGTTCTGGTGGAACGAATGCTTCAATTCCTTCATCATCTAGTTTTGCTGCATATCTTGATACACTTTTAGGAGGATTAACGGCAAATGGTGCTAAAGGAGTTATCGCAAATATTCCGGATTTCAGAAACTTCCCATATTATACTTTAGTAGCTTGGGATAATGCTGAGTTGGGGCAGGCACAAGCCGATTCGTTGAATGATTTTTATACACCAATGGGATTAACTCATATATTTTTTAAATTGGGTCGCAATGGTTTTATTGTAAATGATGCTAATTCAAATGGCGGTGTAAGGCAGTTGCATAAAGGTGAATATATCACTTTGTCGGTTCCAATTGATTCTATGAAATGCAATAAATATGGATTACTGATCCAAACAATTAATAACCGTTATGCACTTGATAGTTCTGAGGTGTATTTAATTGATCAGGCAATTACTACATACAACTCTGTTATATTGCAAAAGGCAGCTCAATATCATTTGGCAATGGTTGATATGCATAGTTATTTTAATTCAGTAAAAGCAGGGATAAAATGGAATGGTGCTGATTTTAATGCTGAATTTGTTAGTGGAGGATTTTATAGCATAGATGGATATCATCCGAATCAAAAAGGTTATGCCTTAATTGCAAATGAATTTATTAAAGCTATCAATTCAAAATATAATGCTTCAATACCTACATTTACTTGTATTGAGTGTGATGGCGTATTATTTCCATAGATTCAGTGTTAATAAAGACAAGACAAAATACTTTCAAATTTTTTCTTTTGGTTACGATTAGAGTATTTTACCTTTTATTTATTAAACCTGCCGTTCACACCAAAATATGAGTATTCTGGAAATTTGCTGTTTCTTTTTTTACAATTAATTATTACATTTGAACGCCTTAAAAAAAATTAAGGCATTTTTTATTTTTAACTCTCGAAAAATGAAATTAATTAAATTTTTTATTATTTCTATTTGTCTGTTTTTTATCGATTCTTCATTTGCTCAGCAATCAACAGGAACAATCAGAGGTTTTGTTTATTTAAAGGATTCAGGCGAACCTGTTTTATTTACAAATGTTATTCTTAAAGGAACAACGATGGGTATTGCAACCGATGTAAATGGGTTTTTCTCAATTTCTAAAGTTCCTCCCGGCAGCTATACGATCATTATTACTTCTGCATTAGGCTACGATACTTTGCAAGAGGGTGTAAGTGTTAAAGCAAATGAAATCATCAGCAAAAAATTATACTTAACAAAATCAGCAATTAAATTAAAAGGCATTGAGATCTCAGCAATGCAAGAGGCAAAAGAAACAGAGACGCAAGTTTCAGTAAATAAAATTGACCCGATAATAATAAAAAAATTACCATCAGTTGGAGGAGAACCAGATCTTGCTCAATATTTGCAAGTGTTACCAGGTGTTATTTTTACCGGTGACCAAGGTGGTCAGTTATACATTCGTGGTGGCTCACCTGTTCAAAATAAAGTGTTACTTGATGGAATGATCGTTTATAATCCTTTCCATTCTATTGGGTTATTCTCCGTTTTCGATGCTGATATTATTAGAAATGCCGATGTATATAGTGGGGGATTTGGCGCTGAGTATGGTGGACGAATATCATCAATCATGGACATAACAACACGCGATGGAAACAAAAAACGAGTTTCTGGTAAAGTTGCAGCAAGTCCGTTTGGCGCAAAAGTAATTTTAGAAGGACCAATCAAAAAATATACTGAGGGAGGAAAAGGGACTTCTTCTTTTATTATCTCTGCTAAAACATCTTATCTGCCAACCACCTCTAAAGTTCTTTATTCATACGTAGATAAAGATGGATTGCCGTTTAGTTTTAATGATTATTATGGAAAAATTTCGTTCAATTCAAACAATGGAAGCAAATTAAATTTATTTGGATTTAACTTTAATGACAAGGTGAATTATCAGGCATTGCAAAAAATGGATTGGAATTCATATGGTGGAGGAGGGAATTTTTTGTTGGTGCCACAAAACTCACCAATAATTGTTAACGGAAATTTCGCATATTCTGAATATAGCATTCTGCTTCAGCCTGCAGCTGAGAAGAAAAAAAGCAGCAAAATAAAAGGGTTTAATATGGGAATAGGTTTCTCCTATTTCATGGGTAAAAATGAATTAAATTATGGAATAGATATTAATGGCTTCCGAACGGATTTTGATTTTTATAATTCTTTGAATCGCCACATCTCGCAATCGGAAAATACTACAGAAATAGGAGGATACGCAAAATACAAATGGATATCTAAACACAAAAAATTATTGCTTGAACCTAGCTTCCGTGTACAATATTATGCATCCCTTTCAGAGTTTTCACCTGAGCCACGCTTAAATCTGAAGTGGAACATTAGCCACAAAGTGCGATTTAAATTTGCAACGGGAATGTATTCTCAAAATCTTATTGCCGCTAATTCTGATAAGGATGTGGTTAATTTATTTTATGGTTTCCTTTCTGGTTCAGATAATTTGCCTAGCAAATACATTGATGAAAATGGTAAAACCCAGGATGTGAAAACTCATTTGCAAAAAGCGAATCATTATGTAGCAGGTTTTGAATTCGACATTACTAAGCATATTGATTTTAACATCGAAGCATACCGCAAAGATTTTACACAACTTACAAATCTTAACAGCAACAAATTATATGAGGATTCTCCAAGCAACGCTACTAAACCTGATGCATTAAAAAAAGATTTTATTGTTGAAACTGGCAAAGCACAAGGTATTGATGTTGTTTTAAAATACGATTACAAACACCTTTATTTGTGGGTGGTTTATTCCCTTGGTTATGTTAATAGATATGATGGGGGTAGGTTGGATGCGAATGGGAAACCAATTTCATATCGCCCGCACTATGATCGCAGACATAATGCTAATATCGTTGCTTCTTATACGTTTGGGAAAAATTTGAATTGGGAATTTGGTGCACGATGGAATATTGGTTCAGGATTCCCTTTCAAGCCTACAGGAGGTTTTTATGAGGATCTGAATTTTTCCGGAGGTATCACAACAAACTATACTGCAACAAATGGTGATCTGAATTATTTCTTTGATAATAGTCAGGTGAAAGAATTGCCTTGGTATCACCGTTTAGATATAAATATTAAACGCTCTTTCCAATTTTTTGAAAACACAAAACTTGAGGTTGCTGTTGGAGCAACTAATGTTTATAGTCGTAAAAATGTATTTTATTTTGATAGGTTAAGATATGAACGAGTTGATCAATTACCGATATTACCGACAGTTAGTTTTGTGA
>CAIXIP010000273.1 GCA_903919535.1 uncultured Bacteroidota bacterium
CCGGAGTAGTAGGTGCCACAGGTAATACAGGTGTAACAGGTTCGACAGGTGTAATTGGCTCAACAGGAGTAGTGGGCGCAACAGGAAATACCGGAGTAACTGGTTCGACTGGTGTAATTGGCTCAACAGGAGTAGTGGGCGCAACAGGAAATACAGGAGTAACAGGTTCGACTGGTGTAATTGGTTCAACCGGAGTAGTAGGTGCCACAGGTAATACAGGTGTAATAGGTTCGACAGGTGTAATTGGCTCCACAGGAGTAGTAGGTGCAACTGGAAATACGGGAGTAACAGGTTCAACGGGAGTAATTGGCTCCACCGGAGTAGTAGGTGCGACTGGAAATACAGGAGTAATTGGTTCAACAGGAGTCACAGGCGCAACGGGTTTAGTTGGTGGGCTTACAGGTACAACAGGACAAACAATCTATCATAATGGCACTGCTTGGACGGCAACTAGTAATTTGTATAATGATGGAACTAAAATTGGAATAGGTACAGTACCTGTATATGATTTACATATAAAAAGTCCTAGCAATACTCCTCAAGTTATGCTTGAATCCACTGCTGGTGCATTTCCAATTGGATATAGAATAAAGGCTCAAACTGGAGAATGGCTTCTTGGAAAAGAGAATGAGCCGGGTTTGTTTAAAATTTTAGATGTTCCAAATAACTTTGTAGGATTCGCGATGAAAGCGGGTAATGTTGGTATTGGAACAAAAGATCCTCTAGCATTTTTTCATGTAAATCCTGACAAAGCATCACCTTATGACAGTTCATTTGTGGTAACAAATGATGGGAATGTTGGCATAGGAACAGTTACCCCAAATTCAAGTGCAATGCTAGATATAATATCTACAAGCAAGGGATTACTAATACCAAGAGTGAGTTTGACTGGTGTCACAGATGCCACAACCATTATAAGTCCAACTACGAGTTTACTTGTTTATAATACGTCTAATAATGTTGGGGGGACTCCTGGATACTGCTATAATTCTGGCACCACTGCATCGCCAGTCTGGGTGAGATTACTAAATTCTGGCGGTACTATTAGTGCTTGGTCCTTAACTGGAAATGCAAGCACAACAGCAGGAACAAATTTTATTGGTACAACCGATGCCCAGGCTTTAGTAATGAAGACATTTAATACGGAACGCTTTAGAATAGACCCTTCTGGAAATATTGGTGTTAATACTTCATCACCTGGGAAATTTGCCGGTGCATCTCATTATTTTACAATTGGTCAAAATGATGCTTATAATAGTGAAAATACTTCTTTAGAGTTAATTGGATCAACCTCAACAGGTGTAAATGGAAACGTTGCAAGAATCGATTTTGGAAATTATTCTGGCACTGGAGCTAATCAAATAGCCAGAATAGAATCAAAAACTGACGGAAGTTTTGCGTCTGGTAATATTATTTTTTCAACAAATAATAGTACTTCATTAAAGGAAGCAATGCGAATTAATAACTCAGGTCAAGTTGGTATTGGTACAACTGCACCAAGTTATACAACAGAAATTATTTCTAATTCAGGTGCTACCAATCAGGTATTAAGATTAGGAACAACAAATTCAAATTCATATGTTGACTTAGAAGCTTCGGGAACAGGTTCAGGTGAGTTTAGGATTCGCTCCTCTGGTGGTACTGGTGGAATTATTTTTCAAACTAATGGATTGGCAGATAGAATGAGAATTACTTCAAATGGTGATGTAGGAATCGGGGTGTCAAATCCGGGAGAAAGATTGTCAGTGGTCAATACTGCTGCACAAGTACTTCTTGGTTTAGATGGAACTTCAAATACAGGAATCAAATTTAAAACTGGTGGTGCAGAAAATTGGGCTCAATACTATAATAATACTCAACAAGGTATGTTCTTTTATAGTAATGCTTTATTAGATGCTCCATTGGTGTTGAAAGATAATGGTAGTATTGGAATGGGGACAATTTCACCTCAAGCAACAGCATTGCTGGATATGACTTCAACCTCAAAAGGTTTGTTGATACCAAGATTATCAACAGCTCAGATTACAGCAATTTCTTCACCAGCATCTGGATTGTTAGTTTATAATCCAGGTGTGAGTAAATTCATGTATTATGACGGTACTACATGGGTAGGAATGGGAAATGTTGCAGCTAACACATATTGGGCAACTGGAGGTAATGCAGGAACAACTCCTGGAACACATTATATTGGAACCTCAGATGCTCAGGATCTTGTATTCAAAACGACAGGAGCTGAAAGAATGAGAATTAATGCAGCTGGTAAAATGGGCATTAACGGCACAGCGCCAAATGCGAATTATGATTTGTATGATGTCCGTCCAGGTACCGATTTTGGGCCTGACCACTCTGGAATCTTTTCTTATAGAACAGGAACTAATACTGCAGCAAATGGTGGAACAGGATGGACAGAAAACACTGTGGATGCTGCAATAAAAGGTGCAAATTATTATGGAAACAATTTTACAGCAGGTGTTGCAGGATATAACTATAACGATTTTGCAAATTCTGCTGGTGTATTTGGTGCTGATTGGGGCGCTTCAAATTGGGGCGCATTAGGATATAAAGATGCATCAAGTATCAGTTGGGGGATTTATACGCCTCAGAACACTTATGTTGGAGGGAATCTAAATGTTGGGGCTAGTAGTCAATTCCAGGTAAATTCAACAGGAAATATTATAAAATTAAATGGTGTAGTAACATCGTTCCCTGCAGCCAATACAGTAGGAGCTCTTACGAATGATGGTGCTGGAAATTTAACCTGGGTAGCTTCTCCTGCAGCTATTACTGCATCAAATGGTATCACAAGGACTGTTAATGATATCCAGTTAGGTGGTGCCTTAACAGTTGCTACGACAATTACTCATGGAGCCTTTAACCTTACTCATAATTTGAACAGTACGGGTAATTTTGACATTCAAAAGGCTGGCGTCTCGGCATTTTATGTTAAAAATACCGGAAATATTGGAATGGGATCATTAGCTCCTTCCGCTACAACTAAACTAGATATTGCTCCAGAAACCGGTAAAACAGAGGGGGTTTACCTTACTATGCCTTCAACAGCAACTTTAGGAACGGGACTTGGCATTTTATGGAATACTGGTGGAGCAGGCCCAAAAAACGGAATTGATATTACCATTAGTGATGCAATTGCAACTGCAAAAAAAGGGGTTAATATTGCAGTTACAAGTTCTAATATAGGTGCTGCATCCATTGCTACAGGCGTATCCGTTTCTGCAATAGGTGCTGGTGCAAACAGCTATGGTGTTTCTGCAACGGGAGGAGGAAGTGCAACAAATGCTTATGCCGGTTATTTTAGTGGAACGGGAAGTGGCACGAATACTTTTGGTATTTATTCTGATGTGACTTCATCAACTAGTACAAATAAATATGCAGGTTCATTTATGGGTGGAAATGTTGGTGTTGGGACAGCGGCACCAACTCAAAAATTGGAAGTAAGTGGAAATGTTATGATACCTGCAGCCAATGATTATTTGTATAATGCTGCAAAAATGAATTATTCTTCTTTAAGCGCAAAGGATTTTATAGCCGGACTCGCCTCAAGCGATTTGTGGAATTCGCAAACAAATGTTATATACAGTTATTTTAATACTGGGGGAGCAACTTATCCCATAGCAAATTCAGGCATCCATTTGCCTAATGGTGCTATAATAACGGACGTAACAGCTTATATAATGGATAACGATGCTAGTTTAGTTTACCAACCTCATATTGATCTGATTGGAGTATCAATGTCCACTGGAGGTTATAGCGCATTAGGCACTTCAACTTTAGCAGCAAATAGTGCGTCTGTTCAAGCTCTTTCGATTACAGGATTATCAGTAACTGTTAATAATTCTACTCAAAATTATTATTTAAAGTTTCAGTGTGATGGAGCTGCTGGTGCCAATATTAGATTTTATGGTGTGAGAATTACGTATACAGTTACTAACGCAGATTAATAATTAATTTAAAACCAAAACCAAAAAACTATGTCAACAGGCACAATTCAATCATTACCAGCAGGAGGTACATCAGGTCAAATTCAACTAATTGATCCTCCAACGGATCCAAATGGGAATATTAGTATTGCATACGATATTGCTCCTTCCGGAGCTGTAATGAATAGTGCTGTTACTTTTGATATTGTTGCTTCTGGTAGAAGTTTTATTGCGGAAAATGTACAATTACCTTCGGTAGCAACAGGTATAATCTCTTCTCTTCCGGCAGGAGGGACTTCAGGACAAATTCAATTAGTAAGCCCAGCAACAGATCCTAATGGTAACACCTTTATTTCTTTCGATATTGCACCGACTGGCGCAGGAATAGGAAACAATGTAAGTTTTAATATTGTTCAATCAGGCAGATCCTATATTGCTCAAGATGTAAAACTTCTTGAAAGCGGTCCTGCTGATGAAGGAGTTATCAGGACAGGTGTAATTACAGGCGGACTCCGTATTAGCAATGGGCAAGTAATAACTTTAAGTGCTGCAACAGTTAGCGGAGATGTTCAATTAGAAGGTGGAAAGTTGATCATCAAAAAGAATTCAAAAATAAATGGAAAAATTGAAGGCGAACATCATGTGGAGTTATTAATTTATGATTCAATTGTAGTTGGTGATATTCATGTCACTAATAGTTTAAAAATAGATCTTTTCCACAGCAATTTTAGTCATAACGTTGATCTGGAAAACAATACTACTGTTTCTGTTGCAAATTGTACTATTGGTGGTAAGCTTAAATTAGCAAACAATAGCAATCAAATAAACACAGGTAATACTGTACATGGATAAAGATATTGTATTTCGAAAAAGGTATAGGATTTAAATTTCGAAAATAAGTTTTAAAACAAAAATGAAAAAAGTATTTCTTTTAATAGTATTTATTTCAATTTCAATTGCTGGATTTGCACAAATTCAAACTAATCCACCAATGCGCCAGGTTCTTGGCACTGCTGGTAATACAGGTACAACAGCTGCCGGTAATACTATTGATTATACTGTTGGTGAGGTGATGGTTCAAACCTATTCACCTGCTACTTCACCCTTTACAATAAAAACGTTGACACAGGGCTTTCAGCAACCGCTTTCCGCTTCAAGCATTACTTTGACTATAAATACAATGAGTGTAAATTCAACTTGTATAGGAGGAAATAATGGAAGTGCATCAATTGCAATACTTACAAGTACTGGCCCGGTTACATATCAATGGGCTCCGCCCTTGAGTTCAACAAGTAGCATTGTAACAAACCTTGCTGTTGGAACTTATTATTACTCTGTTACGGATACTACATATACCATCAATGATTCGGTTGTTATCGCTGAAGATCAGGTAGAGTGTGGTGCAGCACTTGTTTTTTATAAAGGTATTACACCTAATGGTGATGGTAATAATGATAAATGGATAATTGATGGGATTGAAAACATTGCGGATAATAAAGTTTCATTTTATAATCGATGGGGAGATTTGGTATGGAACCGAAAAAACTATGACAATGTAACTGTTGTTTGGGATGGAAAAAATAATGCAGGGAAGAATTTACAAGATGCCACGTATTTTTATTTAGTAGAAGCAGGCGGTAAAACATATAAAGGATACGTGGAGGTGACGCATTAAATTTTTGAATTTAGCATTTGTAAAAAATAGTATAATGAAAAAAATAATTATTATTTCAGTAATAACTTTTCTCCTCCCTTTCCTCTGGAAAGGATACGGAGGATCAGTTTTTGCACAACAAGATCCACAATATAGCCAGTATATGTTCAATCAAATGGCAATTAATCCTGGATTTGCCGGAAGCAGAGAAGCTTTGAGTGCTGCAATGTTCTTGCGCACTCAGTGGACTGGGATCGATGGAGCACCTAAAACAGAATCATTTACAGTAAATGGACCTTTAAGAAAAAAGAAAGTAGGTTTAGGATTTGCTGTTATTGCGGATCAAATAGGTCCAAAGAAAAGTATTGGTGTAATGGGTTCTTATGCTTATCGTATTCCTATTCAAAATGGAAAATTGGCTTTTGGTTTGCGTGTTGGGATTTACAAATTTACCTATAATTGGACAGATGTAACTCACAAGGATCCTACAGACAATGTATATGACAACAATGCAACTTCAAAAGTAGTTCCTACTGCGGATGCAGGTGTTTATTATAATACCAACTCAATGTACGCAGGTTTTAGCGTAACACATTTATATAATGGGCGATTGACGAGTGTTTCTAACCAAAATGGAGATGATGCTCAATTTTCTCCGCATCTATTTTTTACACTAGGCAAAGCATGGGCAATATCGGATAAATTAACTTTTAACCCTTCTTGTATGTTGAAAGCTGCGAAGCATTCTCCACCTACAGCTGATGTTAATTTTAGTTTTTTATTGGATCAAAAATTATGGTTTGGTGTTTCAATTCGATCAACTTATGGTATTGTGGGGTATACACAATTTAATATTACTGATAAATTTAAGTTAGGTTATTCATATGATTTCGGCTTAAACAAAATTGGAAAAGCTGCAGGGGGAAGTCATGAAATAATGATTAGCTATGATTTTAATATATATAAGAACAAAATGCTTTCTCCGCGCTATTTGTAGGGAAATAATTAAGAATTCAACATTAAGAATTTAGTAGTTTTATAATTTATGAGAATAACATTAATTAGTTTCATATTCATATTTTCACTTTTTGTTCCATCTTCATTTGCGCAATTAAAACGTGCAAATAAATGTTATGATAATTATGATTACGCAAAAGCTATACAGCTATATAA
>CAIXIP010000274.1 GCA_903919535.1 uncultured Bacteroidota bacterium
ATTAAGTCCGGAAGCATTGAATTTAGGAACAGTAGAAATACGTCCTGGAGTAAATCCTGCTTTACGTATTGTAAAAAACGCACAAAATAATAAAGCGAAATATAATCGTGATAACCTTGAATCGGTTCAATACACAAGTTATACAAAGCAAGAAGCAGATGTTGATAATGTAACGCCTAAGATGCGCAAATGGAAATTATTCAGAGGCTTCACAAAAATGTGGGATAGCCTAGATAGTTTAGCGGGAGAGAATAGCAAAGCCAATTTACCAGTGATGATGAGTGAAGTTGTTTCAAATATTTATTCATATAAAGTAGGAGAAAAAAAACGCGAAGAAGTAGAAGCTGTAAAAATAAAATTTGTCGGGATGAAAGATGGAAGTGCTGTTTCACAATTAACAGGTACTGATTTCCAGAATTATAATTTTTGCACTAACAATGTAAGTATTCAGGCAAAAGAAATTTTGAATCCTATTGCTGACAATGCCATGCTATTTTATAATTACTATTTAGTAGATAGCGTAATGCTGGATAGTTTTTGGTGTTATCGAATAGATTGTCGCCCAAAAAACAAAAAAGATCTTGCATTCACAGGTTCAATTTGGATAACAGATAAAACATATGCAATTAAACAACTTGATCTGGAAATTACACCGGATGTAAATTTTAACTGGTTGGACAGAGCACGAATTCAGCAAGTTTCGATTCCTACCGATGCAGGAATTTGGGTACCGATACAAACTCGCACAATGATTGATTTTAGTACTCTTACCGACAAATTTGTTAGTCTGGTAGTACGCACCTACAATTCGAACAGAAATTTTGTAGTGAACAAACCAAAAGAAAACAACTTTTATGACACACGTATTCAATATGCGGAAGATGCGATCATAAAAGATACAATTTGGTGGAAAGATAATCGTTTCGAAAAATTAACACCACTCGAAGCTAAATCATATGACATGATAGATACTGTTAGAAGTATCCCGCTAATAAAAAATGCGGTAAATGTTTTGTACTTTTTATTTTCCGGGTATAAAGATTTTGGACCTGTTGATATTGGACATTATATGCAATTGTATAGCTATAATCAGTATGAAGGAAACAAAGTAAAGCTAGGTTTCAGAACTAATGTAAAATTCAGCAAAAACTGGATAATTAGAGGATATGGAGCTTATGGTTTTAAAGATAAAAAATTCAAATACAATCTTCAATTAGAACGCATCTTAACTCGTTTCCCTTGGAGTAAAGTGGGAATTCAATATCGTGATGACATCAATCAAATAGGAACAAATTTTAATTACTCACAAAATATAAATTTAGGGCAAGCGCCTAATAATCTGTATAATTTATCTGCCAACATTCGTAATTTTTCTAAGCTTTTAAAAATGCAGGAAGCTCGTATTTGGTATGAAAAAGATTTCAACTTCGGATTAAGTACAAAATTTACTTTTCAAAACATACATACCTCTCCCCTATTTGACCTTACTGTTGCTCCAGACCAATTCAATTTGTTTCAACAACGCAGTTACTCCATTACTGAAGCGCTTATTGACGCGCGCTTTTCGGCTAAAGAACGTTATGTTCAAAATGGAAATGAACGTATCAGTTTTGGGAATAAAAAATCTGCTATCATCAGTCTTAATTATACAATTGGGTTAAAAAATGTATTTGAAGGAGATTTTAAATATCATAAAGTAAGCCTCTCCTATCAGAATAAATTCAAGATGGCTACACTTGGTTATTCAGGAGTATTTATAAAAGTAGGAAAAGTGTTTTCTGAAATCCCATATACATTGCTGGAAATACCTAGAGGCAATGAAACATACATCTATGCAAATAATACTTTTAATCAGATGAATTTTTTCGAATTCGTAAGCGATCAATATGTACAAGCTTTTTGGCAACACCATTTAAATGGATTAATGTTTAACCGTGTTCCGTTATTAAAAAAATTAAATTGGCGCGAAGTGATTGGATTAAACATGACCTATGGAACCTTAAGTGAAAAAAATAAAAAATTCAACCTCCATAATAATTTCACTACAATGGAGGATGTCCCATACTTTGAAGCTGATATGGGTATAGAAAACATTTTCGATATTTTCCGTATTGATTTCTTGTATCGTTTGACATATAATGATGAACCATACCAAGACCAATACGCAAAATCAAATCCAGGAAGTACAATTACTAATTGGGGAATAAAAGCCGGAGTACAATTCTCATTCTAATAATGAAATAGCAATGAATAAATTTAACAAAGAGTTTTGGACAAAACGTTATCAAGATAATGAAGCAGGATGGGATTTGGGAACAATTTCTACACCTTTAAAAGAATACATTGATCAGTTAACTGATAAAAATTTAAGAATTTTAATTCCGGGGGCTGGCAATGCGCATGAGGCCGAATACCTTTTTCATAAAGGATTTACCGATGTAACAGTAATTGATATTTCTGAACTTCCTTTACAAAATATACAAGAACGTTTGCCGAATTTCCCGAAAGAGAATTTAATTCTTGCTGATTTTTTTGAACATCAATCAAGCTACGATCTAATCATTGAACAAACTTTTTTTTGTGCCTTGGATCGATCATTACGCGAACAGTATGTTGCTAAAATGCAGGACCTTTTAAAACCGAAAGGTAAATTAGTCGGTCTATTATTTACTGACCCTATCGATACTGACCTCCCCCCCTTTGGCGCTAAGCAAGAGGAATATATTAATTTATTTAATTCGGGCTTCGAATTTAAAACTTTCGAAGAATCTGTAAATTCGATTAAGCCACGAATGGGTCGTGAGTTATTTATAAACTTTGTAAAAAAATAAATATTTTAATGAAATTTCGAGTTGCACTATTCTTATTATTAATTCCCTTTTTGTGTCTTGCTCAAACAAAAAAGCATACCCAAAAACCGAAAGCGAAAGTGCAAAAACAAAGTATGCCTCTTTATTTTGCTGCACATCAATTGAATCTGGATTCAGCAGGTTCACCATATTTGTATTATCAAGTATATGATTGGGTAGGCACACGATATAAGTATGCAGGCAAATCTAAAAAAGGAATAGATTGCTCAGGCTTTGTAGGTGAAATGTACAAGAACACTTATTGTATCAATTTAGCAGGTGGCTCACGTGATATTTGGCCAACAGTAATACCAATTGAAAAAAAAGATCTGAAGGAAGGCGATATTTTATTTTTCAAAATTAAGCGCGGACAAATTTCTCATGTTGGAATTTACTTAGGAAATAATAAATTTGCACATGCATCCGTTGCGTATGGAGTAATTATCAGTGACCTGGATGAGGAATATTATAAAAAATATTTTTTTAAAGGCGGACGAATTCAGGATCCGCTAAGTATTAATAAGTAGAACGAACCATTTTTAATATCAGCACCATGAGTAAGACCTTAATTGCAGACAGCAAACAAATTCAGCAAAAGATAAACCGTATTGCTTACGAGATATACGAGAATAATTACAATGAAAAAGAAATTATCATTGCCGGTATTGCAACCAATGGCTTCATCTTAGCAAAACGAATTGATGATGTATTAAAAAAGATCTCTCCGATAAAAACAAAGTTGATAGAAATAAAGATCAACAAAGAAAATCCTGTAGCAGTAGATATTAAAATTTCCTTATCCGAAAAGGAACTGAAAAACAAAGTAATTATACTGGTAGACGATGTATTAAATTCAGGCAAAACCTTGATATTTGGTGCTAAGCCATTTTTAACAACTCCAATAAAACGACTTACAACAGTTGTTTTGGTAGACCGAGGACATAACCGTTACCCTATAAAAGCTGATTTTGTTGGCTTATCACTTTCCACAACTTTGCAGGAACATATCACAGTTGAAATAGATAAAAAAGGAAAAGAAGCAGTTTACCTTAGTTAATAGGTTAATTGGGAAAATACGGATTCTTAAATAAATATAAATTAATTACTTATTTAACCCAATATCCCGAATTACTCGGGCCTACACTCCTATTTGCTCTTTCACAAACAAAGCCAATTCATCAATATTGAGATCTTTCCCTTTAACGATGTATTGAGCCAGATGATATGTGTCTTCTCTCTTCTCCAATTGACGGTTTACAAAAGTGTGCAATTCGGCAGGTGTTTTATTCTCAATCAAAGGGCGCTTGTCTTTTGCACTAATAAGACGGGAAACTAAAGCATCCACACTCATTTTCAAATACACAGTAGTGCCATTATTATTCATCAGCTCCATATTGTTATAATAACATGGTGTGCCGCCACCACAAGCAACTACCTGATTACTTTTTTCAATCACTTTTTTAAGTGTATTGTGTTCCATTGCACGAAATTCTTTTTCGCCTTTTGTAGCAAATATTTGAGGTATCGTTTGTTGATATTCCTCTTCGATAAGTTTATCAAGATCGATAAACTCGTAACCTATTTTTGCAGCAAGTTTTTTACCTACGGTAGATTTACCACTGCCCATGTACCCGATTAAAAATATTTTTGACATTAGTTTGGAAGTATTAGTATTGTTTGATCCATAATGGATTTTCCATAATTTATGGAAACTAACTTATTTTTCTCGAAATAAAAATCAATGTTTGCTTCATCAAAACTGATGCGTTTTTCACCCCATTCGTGTTGTTCGCTTTCAAATTTTGTTATTCCTTTTGCTTTAAAAAGTTCAATAATTTGCTTTTCTTTTTGATCAAATATTTTTTGACCCCATAAAACTGTATCGGCATTATCAATTTCGACACAACAAAACATGCGTAAATTTGCTTCATCAAAAAAAAGAGAAAATCCGTTTTTCCAGTAATGCAAGACTGTAGAATGGCAATCTTCCAGGTCATCTAAAAGATCCACCTCTTCCGGTTTGCCAAAAACTGCCTCAGAATCTTTTATTGAAGATCCGAACAAAAGATCAGAAAGGCCGATACCTGGTTTTATTTCTAAAGGTGTATTCATTTTAAAACGATGATGAATAGTACAATTATAACAATTTATTAGCACATAATGCCCTAAAAGACATATGACATTAATCCTATTTCTGATAATTTGGATTTATTAGTGCATCATTTAGAAAAGCCTGAGAATCAAGGTGAAAGAAAATATTTCAATTTTTTAAAAAAAAGCCTTTGTAAAATAAGATTAAGATTCTATATTTGCACTCCCAAAATCAAAAAAGGGTAATTACATACATTATGTAATTTTTGATTCCGTAGCTCAGCTGGTAGAGCATTACACTTTTAATGTAGGGGTCCTGGGTTCGAATCCCAGCGGGATCACAGAGTAAGTCACCAAAAGCCTGATAATCAAACGATTATCAGGCTTTTTTAATGATTACATACGGATTTACATACAGTTTTAGGGGGCAAAGTTCAATACTTTTTCAAGTCCGATCTTTTAACTAAACTCCTCGTTAAGAGGTGAAATTATTGTCTCAGCATAACGAATTAAGCTATTTCCTTTGTATCAGCAAGTAATTCTTTCGAAATGAAGTTGTTGGGATCGCTTATCAAACTCTACAAAGCGCGTTAATGGAAACATTATCAGGCTTTTTTAATTCCCACATATAGTTTCACATACAGTTTTAGCTCCACAACGATTCTTTAAAAGAAGTAAGCTTGCCTCTACATTTTTGTTTATATTTGAAATAGGACTGATATTAGCATCAACCTTGTAGATAAAGCACATAATAAAATGGCTATTGATAATAGTATAGATTCTTTTAGACGGATTACTGGCTTTAATGATAGCGAGTTGAAAACCGTATTAATACATTTTGAAAGCAAAAAAATAAAAAAGAAAACAACACTTTTAGAAGCTGGAGAAATTGCTAATGAAGTATACTTTGTTGTCACGGGTTGTATTCGCTTATTCTGTTTTAAAGACGGAGAAGATCTTTCCACTTATTTTTTTACAGAAAATATGTTTGCAGGTTCATACGATAGTTTCCTAGCACGTAAACCCAGTCGACATTCTATTGAAACATTGGAAGACTGCGAGGTACTTTCTCTTTCTCATAAGGAATTAGAAAAACTCTATAAAGTATTTCCAAAAATGAACGAATTTATGCGTAAAGCAATAGAAGAACGTTTTGTTGGATTACACGATTTATTTATCGATTACATTTTAAATAGTCCTGAAGAACGTTATTTGAGTCTTCTAAACGAAAGACCTGATTTGCTTAACAGAATTCCTCAACATCAAATTGCCTCTTTTTTGGGCATTACGCCCGTATCATTAAGCCGAATTAGAAATCGGGTTGCCAAAAAGAAATAATTTATTTCATTTCTTATCTTTTGTTATCGTTTTAATTTTTTAGACGGCTTTATCTTTGCGTCATTAATTTTAAAACAATAATAAAATGAACAAAATAGTGAAAAGAGTACTTATTGGAGTTGGAATACTCGTAGGTATAGTAGCAATAGTAATAGGTGGATTTTTGTATAAGTTCAGTGCCGAAACAGGCAAAATGACACCGGTAGAAACGGGAAAAATATCAGAACATGGATATGCAATAAAAGATGATTTTGTCAATATGTATCTTATTAAGGACAGTACAGGTTATATAGCGATAGATGCAGGAAAGGACATCGAAAATGTAAGTAAAGAACTTAAAAAACTTAATATTCATCCAGACGAAATAATTGCAATATTTTTAACACATTCTGATATGGACCATGTTGCAGGAATACCTTTATTTAAAAATGCTAAATTGTATATGGCAAGAAACGAAGAAAAAATGCTAAACGGAGAAAAGCAAAAAATGCCTGGATA
>CAIXIP010000275.1 GCA_903919535.1 uncultured Bacteroidota bacterium
ATGGGCTTTCAATACCTTGTTGATATATTAAAAGACAGAATAAAAGAATTGGGGGACAAGGCTGATAGATATTTTGCAATCACTGGTGAAGAAAAATATGATGGACGTAATTGCTACAAATTACTTATCACTTTTCCTGAGTTTGCATATGGGCCATATACCGTTAAGAAAGGCGAGAATTTAACGACAATTGCTCGTAGACTTCGGATAAGTGAATATTTAGTGTTGGAAAACAACCCTAAACTTAGCTGGTATAATGATGTTAAAGAAGGACAAATCATACAAGTTCCTAATGCATATGCAAAAATGACACTATTATTGATTGATAAAGAATTGTTTCTCCCCGTTAGTAACAAAATTTATGATGACAAAGGGATCTTTGAAATGTATGATTATACTAATTTGCAAGTAAATCCTGACATTGCACCCGAGGAGTTTACTCGGAATTTTCCAGGTTATAATTTCTAGGTTTATTTCTATCCTAAAAATCTTCATTTGCTCTCTTTTTTCGAAACAATTCATTCGAAACAACTACAAACAGGGCATTAATAAAGAAAAACGTCCCTAAATAATCGTAGGACTATCTTCAGGACGTAAAAACCTTTTGGGTGGTGGTTTGACTGTTAGACGCAATTATTAAATAAAAGGTTGCATCATCAAAAAAACAATCGCTTTAGTATGTAACTTTGTGTTAATGTTATTTACTAAAAAACATATTACTTTACCCTTTCTTTTTATCATTTATATGGTCTTTAGCTCTTTTACTGGACCTACAGATGATTGGCAGCTAAAAAAATATGAAAATGGGATTTCTGTTTATACCAGAAACAATGAGAATTCAGCATTTAAGGAATTAAAAGCTGTTGCCTACCTAAATGCAACTTTATCAAGCGCGGTTGCTCTCCTATACGATTGGGATTCTTATCCTAAATGGGTTTATAAGTGCGGCAAATCAAGTACTCTGAAATTAATTAATGAAAAGGAATTAATCCACTATCAAACAGTTTTGGCCCCATGGCCCGCTGAAAATAGAGATTTTGCTGTAAATATAAAAATTGAGCAAGATAAAACAACAAAAGTGGTGACTATCCGATCATATGCTGTTGGCCAGTATATACCGGTTATACCGGATCATGTGAGAATAACAAAATTTAATGCATCCTGGGTGCTAACCCCTCAAAAAAACGGTACAATTGAGATCGTTTATCAGCTTTTTGTTGATCCGGGAGGATATGTTCCGGCATGGCTTGTTAATATGGCTGTAATTGATGGGCCTTTTGAAACTTTAAATAATATGAAAAGTTGGGTAGCAAAAGAAAAATATCAAAAAACAAAAATCCCATTTATTATTGAAGCTAATTAATATTTTACAAAAAAGCCTAAATTTGCGGATTGTTGCTTTGAGGTTTAAATAATGATAGAGAAAGCTGCACAAAACATGTCGGAGACACAAAATTCGGAAACTGAAAAATTTATTGAAATTGAAAAATCGATAGCGGCTAAAAACCCCAGATTATTAAAATTTCTACCCTCGTTTTTGATTCGTTATATAAAACGTATGATTCATCAAGATGAATTAAATGAGGCTACCGCTCGTAACAAACACCGCTTCCATTTAGATTTTGTGGATGCAGCAGTAGAAGAATTTGGCGTAAAAATAAAAACGTCAGGAACAGAAAATATTCCGACCACTGGAGGAATACTTATTGCTTCAAATCATCCACTTGGTGGACTTGATGGACTAGCTTTATTAAAGGTTGTTGGCAATTACCGTAAAGATGTTCATTTTATGGTAAACGATATATTATTGGCGCTTAAAAACTTCTCCACCATATTTATTCCGGTTAATAAACATGGCCGCAATTCTCCAGAATATATGGAAAATATCGAGAAAGCGTATGCCTCGGATGAATGTTTATTAGTTTTTCCGGCAGGGTTGGTTTCTAGAAGACAAAAAGGAGGAATAATTAAAGACCTGCAGTGGAAAAAAAGTTTTATTACTAAATCGATTCTTTACAAGAAAAACATTTTACCCGTTTTTATTGATGGCCACAACTCGAATTTTTTTTATAATTTGGCTTATTGGCGAAAAAAATTTGGAATAAAAGCTAATATTGAAATGTTCTTTTTAGTTAATGAAATGTACAAGCAAAAAGGAAAAACAATAACATATATTATCGGAGAACCTATTTCATACAAAACATTTACTCCTGATCAAAAAGATGCGTATTGGGCAGAAAAAGTAAAAGAACATGTGTACGCTTTATCGTCTGGCGACAAATCAAAAATGTTGCCAACTGAAGCAAATTGAATTTAAAAAATTAGAATTGATTAACATGGAAGATATTATTGCACCTATTGATAATAAAATTATAGCAGTTGAACTTTCGCCCGAAAAATTTGTCCGAAAAACAAATAATGGCGATAATGAAATTTACATTATCACTCACCACGATTCACCAAATATAATGCTTGAGATTGGTCGTTTGCGTGAAATAACATTCCGTGGTGCTGGTGGTGGAACAGGGAAAAGTATTGATATTGACGAATTTGATATTGCTGAAGCTCCATACAAACAATTAATCGTTTGGAGTCCGGCAGAAAAAGAAATTGTTGGCGGTTATCGATTTATAAAATGTAAAGATGCACCAATAAATGCCGAAGGAATAGTTCAACTTGCAACAACCGAACTGTTTATTTTTTCTGATAAGTTTATTAAAGAATATGTCCCATCAACAATTGAATTAGGCCGCTCATTTGTTCAACCTAAATTTCAGCCTTCTGCGGAAAATCGCAAAGGTTTGTTTTCGTTGGATAACCTATGGGATGGATTGGGAGCAATTGTAATAGACAATCCCGATATAAAACATTTTTTCGGAAAGGTAACAATGTACACCGACTTTAATGTTCACGCCCGTGATATGATTTTAGCATTTATGAATTATTTTTTCCCAGACAAGGAACATTTAGTAATTCCGATTGAACCATTAACACTTACAACAGATGTTTCCGAATTTTTAAAATCCTTGGAAGGATTGAGTTATAAAGATGCGCATCGTATTTTAAATCAAAATGTACGTGCTCTTGGCGAACAAATTCCTCCATTGGTTAATTCATACATGAATCTTTCTTCCACCATGAAAACATTTGGAACTTCAATGAATACGCACTTTGGAGAAGTTGAAGAAACCGGCATTTTAGTTTCCATTGCAGATATTTACGAAACTAAAAAAGAACGTCATTTGTTGACGTATAAAAAATAGTTTCACAGCTATTTATTTGCTTATGTAATTTTGAAAATCGAGATTGCATTTTAAACATTCAATAATTTTTCCCACAAAAATGGAAATCAAAATTGCACAATTTGTAGTTAGTAATACAGATGTAACAAAATGCCCGGCACCACTACTACCTGAATACGCCTTTATCGGCCGATCAAATGTTGGAAAATCTTCACTGATCAATATGATTTGTGAACGAAAAAACATGGCTAAAACTTCCGGGAAACCAGGAAAAACGCAACTAATCAACCATTTTATTATTAATGAAAATTGGTATTTGGTCGATTTGCCTGGTTATGGATATGCATCTGTATCAAAAGATAAAAAAGAAGATTGGGTTGCATTCATTCAAGAATATATTCTCAAAAGAGAAAATTTAATGTGCCTGATGGTGCTTGTAGATTCAAGATTAGAGCCACAAAAAATTGATCTTGAATTTATGGATTGGTTGGGCGAAAACGGAATTTCATTTGTAATTGTTTTTACAAAAACAGATAAACTTTCGAAGTTGAAAACCGCAAACAATATAAAACATTATGAGGAAGAAATGAGCAAAAGCTGGGATGAATTACCTCAGCGCTTTTATACTTCAGCTGAAAAAAGTATTGGGAAAACAGAATTACTGAAATTTATTTCAGATGCTAATAAGCTTTTTAAAAAGCCATAACCAATCATTTACTTAAGTAAAAGAAGAACCACTTAGATTTTGTAAATCTAAGTGGTTCTTCTTTTTTAGTAGTTTTTTAACACATGGAATTACACCACAATATTCACAATTTTATTGTGAACCACAATTATTTTTTTTGGCGTTTTTCCTTCTAAATATTTTTGTGTTTGCTCTAAAGTCAATACTTCTTTTTCAATATCTTCTTTGGGTAATGCCAAATCATACTCCTGGAAAAAACGTGTTTTGCCATTGAAGGAGATCGGATAATTGAAAGCACTTTCTACCAAATATTCTTCTTTGCATTCGGGAAATGCAGCATAAGTTACACTTTCGGTATGACCTAATTGTTGCCATAATTCTTCCGCGATATGAGGAGCATACGGTGCAATGATAATTGCTAATGGCTCTAATATTTCACGCTTATTGCATTTCAATTCTGTTAATTCATTTACACAGATCATAAAATTACTTACCGAAGTATTGAAAGAGAAATTCTCAATATCATGAATAATTTTTTTGATTGTTTTGTGTAGTATTTTTAACTCCGGTTTTGTAGCCGGTTCGTTACTAACATTTAATACATCATCCTTATGGTAAAGCCTCCAGAGCTTCCGAATAAAATTGGAAACCCCTGAAATACCATTCGTATTCCATGGTTTTGATAATTCTAAAGGACCTAGGAACATTTCGTAAAGACGCAAAGCATCAGCACCATATTGTTCCACCATCAAATCCGGACTAACAACATTCCATTTTGATTTGGACATTTTTTCTACTTCGCTTCCGCAGATGTATTTTCCGTCTTCTAAAATAAATTTAGCGTTTTTATATTCTTCTCGCCAATTTTTAAAAGCATCAATGTCTAGCACATTATTGTTTACAATGTTAACATCAACATGAATTTGAGTAACGTGTGCATCATTGCTCTCCATACCTACCTGCTTTAACTCATCAGCAGAAAATGCAGTGTCAATTCTGTTTTTTGAAATAAAAACATTTGTCCCTACTCTATAAACAAAACTGCTCACCCCCTGTATCATCCCTTGATTGATCAGCTTTTTAGCGGGTTCTGTGACAGAAATAAATCCAAGATCATTTAAAAATTTTGTCCAGAAACGAACGTATAATAAATGCCCGGTTGCATGTTCTGCACCACCAATGTATAAGTCTACATTTTGCCAATAATCAACAGCTTCTTTACTTACAAAAGCTTTCTCATTTTCAGGATCCATGTAACGTAAAAAATACCAAGAGCTTCCTGCCCAACCAGGCATTGTGGAATATTCATAATCATATTTGCCATCTTTTTTCCAAGAAGAAGAAGCGCGCGCCAATGGTGGTTCACCCGTTTCTGTTGGTAAATATTTATCTACTTCTGGTAAAGTTAAAGGCAATTCATTTTCGTTTAATACATGCGGAATTCCATCTTTGTAATAAACGGGAATTGGCTCTCCCCAATAACGTTGACGTCCGAAAATAGCATCGTGTAAGCGGTAATTTGTTTTTCCTTTTCCTAATTCTTTTTCCTCAATCACAGCAATTGCTTTTTTCATCGCTGCTTTTACATCCTTTCCATTCAGGAAATCCGAATTAATTAATTTCCCTTCTTTTGCATCGTATGATTCTTTTGACAAATCGCCACCTGCAACCACCTCAATAATTGGCAAATCAAAATGTTTTGCAAAAGCGTAATCACGGGAATCGTGCCCTGGAACAGCCATTACAGCACCTGTTCCATAACCCAGCAATACATAATCACCAATCCAGATTGGAATTTGTTTTCCTGTAAAAGGATGAATGGCATAAGCACCAGTAAATACTCCAGTGATCTTTTTCACATCAGCCATACGTTCACGTTCACTGCGATTTTTTGCGAATGTGATGTATTCTTCTACTTCCTTTTTATGTTCTGATGTAGTTAATTGTTGCACCAATTCATGCTCTGGAGCTAGTGTTACAAATGATACTCCGAAAATAGTATCAGGCCGTGTTGTGAATACTTCTATTTCCGACTTTGAATTTTCGACTTTGAATTTGAGTGATGTCCCTACCGATTTCCCTATCCAATTGCGTTGTGCCTCTTTAATACTATCTGTCCAATCAATTCCGTCTAAGTCATTTAATAATCTTTCAGCATAAGCCTTAATACGCAAACTCCATTGCTTCATTAATTTGCGTTCCACAGGATAACCTCCGCGTTCAGAAACACCTTCTTTCACCTCTTCATTCGCCAAAACTGTTCCTAATTGCGGACACCAGTTTACCATCGTATCACTCAAATAAGCTAAACGATATTCAAGTAAAAGATCAGATTGTTCCTTTTCTGAAAGTGAACTATAATTATTAAGTTTCGGAATTAACGTGTCGATTGGCTCAGCTTTATTTGTTTCGGGATTGTACCACGAATTAAAAAGTTGAATAAAAATCCACTGAGTCCACTTATAGTAAGCAGAATCTGATGTCCGCACTTCTCTATCCCAGTCAAATGAAAAACCTATTTTATCTAATTGTTCGCGGTAACGTGCTATATTCGTTTTAGTAGTAATATCGGGATGTTGTCCGGTTTGAATAGCGTATTGTTCCGCAGGTAAACCAAATGAATCGTAACCCATCGGATGCAACACATTAAACCCTTTCAATCGCTTGTAACGAGCAAAAATATCTGAAGCAATATATCCTAACGGATGACCAACATGCAAGCCTGCACCACTTGGATATGGGAACATATCCAACACATAATATTTTGGTTTTGATGATTTATCTTCTGCCCGAAATGTTCTATTATCATGCCAGTACTCCTGCCATTTTTTTTCGATTTCTCTGAAATTGTATTCCATGTATAAGTATTGATTCAAAAATTTTGAGCTGCGAATATACAAATTTGGACTTGGAATTACTAAAATCAAGGATGGATGGGAACGCAGATTGGCTATGATTTTTATGGTAAAAAATGATTAATGATTCATATATGATTGCTCAATTCATCTATAAAAATCTTAATAATCATAATAACCCGCGTTGCTATCTTTTTCTTAAGGTTATTAACCCTTAATTGTTTATTTCATATTGAAAATGGAAAATGAATGGAAGTTATAATGAGTAATTTTAGCCTTAGATTAATATTGGATCATCTTTCACCAATCTAAAAACATAACAAATTGTCTGATAAATATTCGAAACGAAGATTAACCGGTGCATCAATCACAACAATAGTAAGTCTTTCATTAGTCTTATTCATGCTTGGATTGCTAGGCATCATTATACTTAACACCAATAAATTATCTGATAACCTAAAGGAAAATATCGGATTTCAGGTTATCCTGAATGATAATGTAAAAGATGTTGATGTTGCAAAAATGCAAAAAACGTTGGACGCTTCTGATTATGTAAAATCTACCGAATTTATTACCAAAGATGATGCGGCAAAACGTTTGCAACAAGATTTAGGTGAAGATTTCATTAATTTTTTAGGTTACAATCCTTTACTTGCATCTATAAATGTGCATTTAAAAGCCGAATATGCAAATCCTGACAGCCTTTCCTGGATAGAAAAAGACATGCTTGAAAGCAAGATAGTGAAAGAAGTTATTTATCAAAAATCTTTAGTGAGTATGATAAATGAAAATGTTAAAAAAATTAGCCTGGTAATTCTAGGTTTCAGTACGTTACTAATGATCATTGCGCTTGCACTGATAAACAATACTATTCGGCTTTCAATCTATAGCAAACGATTTATTATTAAAACGATGCAATTAGTTGGCGCCACTCAAGGTTTTATCAGGCGACCATTCGTACTTAACGGAATAAAACATGGTATTTATGGTGCTATTATCGCCATATTAATGCTTATCGGAGTTTTATATTTCGCACAAAAGCAATTACCCGAATTAGCTGAATTGCAGGATCAAAAAATGCTTGCCACTTTATTCGGAATAGTAATAGTGTTAGGCATTATTATTTCCTGGATAAGCACATCATTAGCGGTAAGCAAATATCTGCGACTTAGGTCGGATGATTTGTATTACTAGTTATATTTCAGCCATTTAAAACAATCCTGTTTTTTTCAATCATTCGCTTTTATAGAAAAGTGGAGAAGCGCTTTTTCACTTTTTTAACAATACACTTTCCAAAAATTAATTACATTTGCCTACTAAATCAATTCATCAATGAGTAAAGAAACAAGAAAACCCGGCTTTGCTTTCGGAAAAGAAAACTATCGTATCCTAATAGTAGGAGTTTTAATTGTAGTTATTGGTTATTTACTAATGATTGGTGGAGGATCTGAGGATCCAAATAAATTTGATGCAAATGAAATTTTCAGTTTCAGACGCATCACTCTTTCTCCCATTGTAATATTAACAGGGTTTGTGGTAGTATTGTTTGGTATCATGAAAAAAGCCAAAGACTAAACAATTAATTCAATTTCGGAAGTTTAATTTCAGACTTCCAAATCACATTTTCTTAATCTGACTTTATACCTATGTCATACATTCAGGCCATAATTATTGCCATAATTGAAGGAATAACTGAATTTCTTCCTATTTCCAGCACCGCTCACATGAAGCTTGCTAATCCGTTATTACAGATATCGGAAACGGCTTTCACAAACATGTTTGAAGTTGTGATCCAACTTGCTGCAATTTTATCAGTGGTAATAATTTACTGGAAAAAATTCTTCGATTTTAAAAACATCGGACTTTATATTAAACTTATTATTGCTGTAATACCTGCACTTATTGTAGGCGCCCTTCTAAAAAAACACATCGATAACTTATTAAGCAACCTTACATTTATTTCTTGTATCATGATTGTCGGTGGTGTTATTCTCCTGTTCGTTGATAAACTCTTCACAAAAAACAATATTGATGAAGAAAAAGAAATTTCAAATCAAAAAGCTTTTTTTATCGGATGCTTTCAAACACTGTCTATTTTATTTCCAGGTCTTAGCCGAAGTGCAGCTACTATTATAGGTGGAATGAGTCAAAAATTATCAAGAAGATTGGCAGCCGAATTTTCTTTTTTCCTTGCTGTGCCAACCATGTTAGCAGCTTCAGTAAAAAGTTTTTATGATGTATATAAAGACAACCCGGAAGTATTGGTAAAGGACAATTTTATGATCCTTGCCATTGGCGCTGTAGTTTCTTTCTTCGTTGCCTTACTCGCTGTAAAATTCTTTATCAGCTATATCCAAAAATATGGCTTTCGCTTATTCGGTTGGTACCGAATTGCTTTAGGAACATCATTTCTTATATACATCTTTACGATACGCCATTAAAAAATGGATTTCAGAACAGGAGAAGTAATTTTAATAGACAAACCACTAACCTGGACATCCTTTCAGGTGGTGAATAAAATGAAATACCTGATCAAGCATCATCCTTCACTAATATTTGAAGACAAACAAGTTCAACCAAAAATCGGCCATGCAGGAACGCTTGACCCATTGGCAACAGGTTTATTAATTGTTTGCACGGGAAAGCAAACCAAAAATATTGAAACATACCAGGCACAGGAAAAAGAATACACAGGAACTTTTCATATCGGAGCTACTACTCCTTGTTATGACCTGGAAAAAGAAATTGATGCCCGCTACCCTACTAACCATATCACAAATGAATTGATCTATGAAACCACTAAACAATTTCTAGGTAAAATTCAACAAGTTCCTCCTTTGTTTTCGGCAATAAAAATAGGTGGCAAAAGAGCTTATGATATTGCGCGGGCTGGAGGTACGGCAGAAATAAAACCGAAAGAAATTACCATTACAGAATTTGAGATCACTCGTATTGCATTACCGGAAGTAGATTTTAGAGTTGTTTGTTCGAAAGGCACTTATATTCGCTCACTTGCTCGAGATTTTGGATTAGCCTTAAATAGTGGTGCTCATCTTACTGCCTTGTGTCGGACCCGGATCGGACAATACAAGCTGGATGCTGCTCTTAGCCTCGAAAGCTTTGAGATATCACTAGGAAACAAAAAATAAATACGATTTTAGTTGACATCGCCTTTCAATTGCATTACTTTTGCGCCCTTGCAATTACATTAATAAATCCCGTAAGATTTATGAATCCCTTTCTTCTCTTCGAGAACAATTCATATCTCTTACAATAAAAACAAAAAACAGATATGAAATTATCCCAATTCAAATTCACTCTTCCAAAAGAATTATTAGCCGAAAACCCTGCGAAAACTCGTGATGAAGCTAGGTTAATGGTTATTCACCGCAAAACAGGTAAAATAGAACACAAACATTTTAAAGATGTATTGAGTTATTTTGGTGATGGTGATTGTATGATCTTGAATGATACAAAAGTATTTCCTGCTCGTATGTATGGAAATAAAGAGAAAACAGGCGCAAAAATTGAAGTGTTTTTATTACGTGAACTAAATGCAGAAAGCCGCTTATGGGATGTTTTAGTTGACCCAGCAAGAAAAATTCGTATTGGTAATAAATTATATTTTGGTGATGATGATACATTGGTAGCTGAAGTAATTGACAACACAACATCACGTGGACGTACATTGCGTTTCTTATTTGATGGTTCTTACGAAGATTTCCGTAAAACATTGAACGATATGGGAGAAACACCGCTTCCAAAATACATTAAACGTGCACCAACAGAAGAAGATAAAGACCGTTACCAAACAGTTTTTGCAAAAAATGAAGGAGCAGTAGCTGCACCAACAGCTGGTTTGCACTTTAGCCGTGAGTTGTTAAAACGTTTAGAGCTAAAAGGAGTGAACTTTGCAAATGTAACATTACACGTTGGTTTAGGAACTTTCCGTACTGTTGAAGTTGAAGATCTTACAAAACATAAAATGGATTCGGAACAAGTTATTATTACCGACCAAGCATGTACAATCGTAAATAAAGCACGCGAAAATAAAAAGAAAGTTTGTGCTGTTGGAACAACCACTATGCGTGCTATTGAAACTTCAGTAAGTACAGATGGATTTTTAAAACCATTCAATGGCTGGACGAACAAATTCATTTTTCCTCCATACGATTTCAGTGTTGCGAATTGCATGATCACAAATTTCCATACTCCTGAATCTACATTATTAATGATGGTTTCAGCATTTGGAGATTACGATTTAGTTATGAAAGCATACAAAGAAGCAATCAAAGAAAAATATCATTTCTATTCTTATGGAGATGCTATGTTGATTCTTTAATCTAATTAATGGTTGATGGTTAATAGTTGTTGGCTTGGCTAATAATTATTAACCATTTTTTATAATAGTACATTATGAAAAAATACGTGATCATAGTAGCAGGAGGAACCGGAACGCGCATGAATAATGTGATTCCGAAACAATTCATTGAATTGAAAGGCAAACCTGTGTTGTTGCATACTGCTCAAAAGTTTATAAATGCAATACCTGGCATCAACTTGATTATTGCATTACCTAAAAAGCTTCATTTGGAATGGAGCGAACTTTGCGACAAGCATAATTTCAAATTTTCTCACCAAGTTATTGAAGGTGGTGAAACCCGATATCATTCTGTAAAAAATGGGTTATCACTTGTTCCGGAAAACTGTATTGTTGGTGTTCATGATGCGGCCCGACCTTTAGTAACAGAGCTATTAATAATTAATTTGTTCGAAACTGCCCAACAAAAAGGCAGTGCATGTCCTGCAATTCCTGTAACAGAAACAATTCGCGAAGTAGTTGATGGGAATAACAGATCTGTTGACCGAACAAAATATTTCATCATTCAAACGCCACAATGTTTTCAATCTAGTTTACTTAAAAAAGCATTTTTACTACCGTATCAATCAACATTTACTGATGATGCTAGCGTGCTAGAAGCAACAGGAGAAAAAATAAATCTGATTGATGGAGATCGTAATAATATTAAAATCACAACAGCTCAAGACTTAATTATTGCTGAAGTATTGATTCAGAAACAGTAAACATTAAACCAATTTAACAACTTCTGTTTCCGCTGTAATTTTTAACCCATCTATATTTTTCAACAAGTTCAATCCTGGTCTTTTTCCCTTTTCTATAGTTCCCAACTGAGTAGATTCTAAAAATTCAGCACCATTTTTTGTTGCCCATAATAGCAATGTTTGGATTGGAATTTCCGGATAATATTTTGTAATCGTTTTTAATTCATCCAACACAGATAAATTCCAGTTAGATGCTAAACTATCCGTCCCGATAGTTACCCGAGCATTTTTTTCGATGAAATAATTATAATTTGGTAATTTGTTTTCGATATACAAATTAGCATTCGGACAAGTACAAAAGTAGATTTGATGCTTGAGATTTGAGATTTGAGAGAATGCCCATTCAATATCTTCTTTGGATGTAAATGTATTGTGCACCAATAAAACCTTATGTGCATTTTTTAAAAATGGCAAGGTTGACATCAATGAATTAACACCTGTTTTTCGGAGCAGATCAGCATTTAATCCCATTGTAATAAATGCATCATACATTATCCCGGAATTTGAAATAAACAATTCACTTTCGCCTTCACTTTCCTGGTTATGTATACTGATTATACTTTTATTTTTAGCTGCAAAATCATCTATCATTTTCAATAACTTTTCCGACATTGTATAAGGTGCATGTGGAACAATGGAGCTGGAAAGTTTCAAGTTGAAAGTTTCAAGTTGACTCTTCAAATTAATAGCATTTTCAAAAGCTTCTTCAGCTTTTTTCGGATCAAGATTAAAAATTTCAATAAACGTGTGATACAGAATATTTCCTTTTGCTTTTTGTTTGAATGTATTGCTATTATTAGAAATATCGCCAACAGCAACAATACCATTCCTGATCATCTCAGCCTCAGCATCTGAGATTGCTTCCTGTATTTCTTGTTCTGTAAAAGCTGTTCGTTTACTTATAAAATCCTTAATAAAACCTGTCATTCCGTTGCGCTCAGTTATCTGACCCCGTAAATGTGAAAGTTCCAAATGACAATGAGTGTTTATAAAACCTGGACAAATTACCCCCTTGAAATATTCAATTTCAATGTGTTCGGAAGTGTTTTCAGGTTTAACATTCAAAATCATTCCATCATCATCAATAGTAATAATACCATTTTTGATAGGTTCAGAAGAAATTGGGAAAATGTAATCGGCAGAAATTTGACGCATAAATCCAAAAAATGAAATCTAAATTACAAAATTTTCGTCCTTCTAGATACTATTTCTTTCATCTTTCCCCCTTTTAGAGGGGTAATTATTCGTAAATTCGCGGAGATTTTTTTATTACAATTCGATAATTCATTGGAAACTAAAAAAGACATACGTGCGCTTTCGTTAGAAGAGCTTAAAACCGTTTTCATTGAGAACGGAGACCAGGCTTTTAGGGCTAAACAAGTATATGAATGGCTTTGGAAAAAATCTGCCCATACCTTTGATCAAATGACAAATCTGTCGAAGGCAACACGTGAGTTATTAGACAAACACTTTGTAATAAATGCGGTTATTGTTGACGATATGCAGATCAGCAAAGATCGTACGATAAAAAATGCGTTCAAGCTATTCGATAAAAATATTGTTGAAGGAGTTCTGATTCCAAGCACTACCAGAATGACGGCTTGCATTTCAGCCCAGGTTGGTTGCAGCTTAACATGCAAATTTTGTGCAACAGGGAAGTTAGAACAATTAAGGAATCTGAATGCTGATGAAATGTATGATCAGGTTGTTTTAATAAAAA
This sequence comes from uncultured Bacteroidota bacterium, assembly GCA_903919535.1. GTDB lineage: Bacteria > Bacteroidota > Bacteroidia > 2-12-FULL-35-15 > 2-12-FULL-35-15 > 2-12-FULL-35-15. Next base: position 13,627 of record CAIXIP010000275.1, read on the forward strand.
ACCAAGCTGAAGAAAAATACAACACTCCTCTTACAAACATCGTATATATGGGTATGGGCGAGCCGCTACTCAATTACAAAAATGTGTTGGAATCGATTTCAAAGATCACTTCGCCTGAGGGATTAAATATGTCGCCACAACGTATCACTGTGAGTACTGCAGGTGTTGCTAAAATGATTAAAAAACTTGGCGATGATGGAGTAAAATTCAATTTGGCTTTATCACTTCATGCTGCAAGTGATGCAAAAAGGGATCGCATAATGCCAATTAACGAAAGCAATTCACTTGAAGCATTGGCTGAGGCATTGACTTATTTTTATTCAAAAACAGAAACACGTGTTACATACGAATACATTGCATTCAAAGATTTTAATGATAGCATTGAGGATGCTCGTGACCTTGCTAAATTCTGCAAACACATTCCATGTAAAGTAAATATTATTGAATACAACCCGATTGATAATGGGGAGTTTCAGCAAACAACTCCAGAGAGGTTAGATGCATTTGCAAAATATTTAGAAAATAAAAATATTATTGTTAATGTTCGCAGAAGTCGCGGGAAAGATATTGATGCAGCATGCGGACAGCTTGCAAATAAGAATAAAGAAGGGTTTGAAAAACGAAAAATGAAAACAGTAAATAGAGAATAGTATTGGGGAATAGCGAGAATTTCCCTATTCCTCTTCACTATTAACTAACCCCTAAAAATATGACAGTAAACGAAATTAAAGCTCCAATAGCAAAAGAAATGGAAGAATTTGAATTGAAGTTTAAGTCTTCAATGAAAAGCTCTGTTCCATTGCTTGATAAGATTACGCATTACATTGTAAAACGCAAGGGCAAACAATTGCGCCCCATGTTTGTATTTCTATCAGCAAAAGTTTGTGGCGAAATGAATGACTCTAGCTACCGTGCTGCTTCATTGATAGAGCTACTGCATACTGCTACATTGGTTCACGATGATGTTGTAGATGATTCGAATGAACGAAGAGGTTTTTTTTCAGTGAATGCATTATGGAAAAATAAAATTGCTGTACTAGTTGGTGATTTTTTATTGTCAAGAGGATTGTTGCTTTCTATTGATAATAAAGATTTTCATCTTTTGGGATTAGTATCCAATGCAGTTCGTGAAATGAGTGAAGGAGAGTTATTGCAAATTGAAAAAGCAAGAAAACTGGATATTGACGAATCTGTTTATTATGATATTATCCGCAAAAAAACGGCTTCACTTATTGCTTCTTGCTGCGCCTGTGGTGCCGCATCGGTAACAACAGATGAAAATATTATTGAAAAAATGAAATCATTTGGCGAAGCTGTTGGTATCGCTTTCCAAATAAAAGATGATCTTTTTGATTATGGTGATGGCTCTAATATTGGAAAGCCGACAGGTATTGACATCAAAGAAAAAAAGATGACCTTACCCTTGATTTATGCACTAAACAACGCTTCGGTTGCTGATAAACGAAAAATTATCAATATTGTAAAAAACAACAATAATGACCCAAAAAAGGTTGCTGAGGTTATAGACTTCGTCATTAAAAGCGGAGGAATTGAATATGCCGAGAAGGAAATGAATAAGTATAAGAATAAAGCATTAGAAATTCTTTCTGCTTTTTCTGATTCTCCAGCTAAAAATTCTTTAGAAGGGTTAGTAAAATATACTACAGAACGAAAAAATTAATAGAATGATAAAGCATCTACTATTTACAGTTCTGATTTTAATAGGTTTGGTGTCATGTTCCAATTCATCACAACAAAAAAAAGAAGACACTAAAACTATTGAAAAAGAGGACACAAAAACAGATACAACGCAAACTACATTTATAATTTCAGGAGCCCAAAAGCCAACAGTTGAAAACGGAGAACACATTGAAAATTATAAAAACGGGGCTGTAAAAATTCGAGGAATGATGAAAGATGGCGTGCGGGATGGTATATGGAAAAGCTGGTATGAAGATGGAACACCATGGAGTGAAACCACTTTTTTAGAAGGCAAAAAAAACGGCAAAACAACCACCTGGTATGAAAATGGTAAGAAACGTTATGATGGTTTTTATAAGAACGATGCAGAAAGCGGAAAATGGATAATCTGGGATGAAAAAGGAGCTTTGATTGAAACAAAAAATTACGATAAAAATTAATTTACTAAAATTTAACAGACTTATTTATTAGATGGTCTAATTATTGAGAAATCGAAAAAAACTAAATACAAAGATTATGAAAAAATTATTTTTATTAGCCGTGGCTACAGTTATTTATTCGAACGTTTTTGGACAAATTTATTGGGCTAAAAGCTGCGAAATCAGTTTCTTTTCACCCACTTCGATGGAAAATATTTCCGCAGTAAACAAAATAACTAAACCTCTGTTAAATATTGCTACAGGCGATCTTCAGATAAAAATAGTTATGAGCGCTTTTGATTTTCCAAAACCATTGATGAAAGAACATTTTAATGAAAACTATGCAGAAAGCGAAAAATTTCCGAACGCATTTTTTAAAGGGAAAATAAACGAAACAATAGATTGGACAAAAGACGGTGAATACAAAGTAACAGCCACAGGAAAACTAACTATTCATGGTGTTGAAAAGGATAGAACTATTGAAGGAATTGCAACTGTGAAGGGAAAAGAAATTACTTTGTCTTCCAAATTTAAGGTCACTTTTGCTGATCATAATATTCAGATCCCATTTTTATATTCTGGGATAATTCCCGAATTTACTGATGTAAAAATTGATGCAGTTCTTGAGCCGTATGTGGCACCTTTAAAAGCAAAAATTGGCATGACAAAAGAGGATGTTATAAAAATTTTAGGGCCACCTGAAAAAACAAATGCCACTGAAACAAAACATGGAAAAACAGAATTATTGTTCTACGATAATTTGAAAACTACAATAAATATTAATATTGACGGGAAAGTAGATTATATTAATCTTAATAAATAAATAATCAATTTATACTGAAAAACATTTTATCGAATTAATTATCTAAAATTATGTTTACAAAAAAAAATCTGACAATCATCATCATGAGCATTTTATGCATAAATGGATTTGCACAAGATGATATGTTGAGTCTTCTTGACTCGGTGGGAGGACCAAAAACTCACGAAAAAACAATAGCTACTTTTAAAGGGTCAAAAATCATTAATGCTCAATCGATAGAAACAGTAAAGGCAAAAACATTTGATTTCAGTATTTCTCATCGCTTCGGAAACAGTGGAACACAAAATGGAGGAGGACACGCGCTTTATGGTTTAGACAACGTATCTGATGTTCGTTTTGGATTTGATTTTGGTATAACCGATAATTTAACGATAGGAATTGGTCGCAGTAAGCAAAAAGAATTGATTGATGGATTAGTAAAATACAAACTCTTAAGCCAAACAACCGACAACCATGTTCCTATATCACTGGTCTATTATGGTGATGTTAGTTATAACCCACAAACACCAACAATATTTTATAGTGGAGTTTTAACTGTCAAAGATTTTAAACAAAAGGATATTCATCGTTTTGGATACACTAACCAACTTATCATAGCACGCAAATTCAATTCGCGTTTTTCTATGGAAATAATTCCATCATACCAGCATCGTAATTTCATTTTAGCCAGTTTCAACCCTGATAATGGAGCAGTAGAATCGAATGATCTGTTTTCAATTGGAACGGGAGCAAGATTCAAGTTTACAAAACGCATTGCAATTATTGTGGACTATTTTTATACATTTTCGAAATACAGAACAAAAAATAGCGCTTCCCCATTTTATAACCCATTGGCAATTGGATTGGAATTTGAAACAGGAGGGCATGTTTTCCATCTAAATTTCACCAATTCTGCCGGAATTATTGAAAACAATTACATCCCGTACACAACTGATGGATGGTTGAAAGGAGGATTTAAATTCGGATTCAACATTTCTAGAGTTTTCAATTATAGAAGATAATACCCATTTGTTAATCAATTTTTATAGAAAACAGGTTAGAAAAAATAATAAAGGATAGTGTCTCATAAAAAAAGCAACCATATCATTCATGCTGATAGTGTTAAAATTGCTGCAATTCCTGCAGTGATTCAAACAAAAGATACAATTCCCACTCAATCTTTATTTCAAAATAATTTATTGGAACCGAAAAATTCTTCATCAAAAATTCATTATACAAAATATGATTATTGGGTTGCTGGAATATTATTTTTATCCTTTATTTTATTTACCTGGTTATATGTTTCAAACAGAAAAAAGCTAAATCAGATTGTTAAAGGCTTTTTTATTCCTCGCGTTGCTAATCAATTAAAACGTGATGAATTTTCTTTCACAAACAGGGTTTCTATTTTTTTATGGACACTTTTTGTCACTTCTCTGACCTTATTTTTATCTGAACTTTTATCCTTCTTTAAAATTCCTCCTCTCTCTGAAAACTTAGCCCTTTCCTATTTTATTATTGCCTTTATTATCATTATTATTTACCTCGTTAAAGTAATAATCATAAAATTGTTTGGATACATATTTCAAACGAATAAAGAGGCTTCAGATTATATTTTAATGATCTATTTATTTGGAAACACCTTAGCGCTAATCCTGCTTCCAATTGTAATTTCCATGTTATTTATCAAACAAGTCTCGCCTTCTATTTTTATTTACACAGGTATTTTTACTATCGTTGTCTTTACAGTTGCACGAATTATTAGAGGCACCATTATAGGCGTTAACAGCATACGATTTTCACCATTCTATTTATTTTTATATCTTTGCGCTCTTGAAATATTACCCTTTGTAATTATGGTGAAATTATTTCTGATAAAAACGAACTAATTTACATACAGAGTGAAGCATTCAAGATTTTGTTTCTGTTTAACTAATACTCAACAAAATTGAAAGTAAAAACCTTATTAGTTTCCCAACCAAAACCAGAAGGTGATAAATCACCGTACTTTGACCTTGCAAAAAAATGCAATGTAAAAATTGATTTCCGTCCGTTTATTCAGGTGGAAGGAATTGCTGGCCAGGATTTCAGAAAACAGAAAATAAACATTCTGGAACATACAGCTATCATCATGACAAGCAGAAACGCTGTTGACCATTTCTTTAGAATGTGTCAGGAAATGCGTGTTACAGCACCTGAATCAATGAAGTATTTTTGTGTTTCTGAATCAACAGCTTTTTATCTTCAAAAATATGTCCTTTACCGTAAGCGTAAAATTTTTCACGGAAAACAAACTATTCTTGATTTGATGGAAGTGATTAAAAAGCATAAAAGTGAAAATTTTTTATTGCCTTGTTCCGATATTCATAAAGAGGAAATTGCGGATAAAATGGAGGAACAGAAAATCAAATTTACTAAAGCGGTTATGTATAGAACCGTTTGTAGTGATTTGAGTGATTTGGCAAATGTAAATTATGATGTTCTTGTATTTTTTAGTCCAGTAGGAATAAAATCTTTGTTTCAAAATTTCCCTAAATTCAAGCAAAACAAAACCCGTATTGCATGTTTTGGCCCAACAACATCTCAGGCAGCATTAAAAGCAGGATTAAAACTCGATATTTATGCTCCTAGTCCAAAAACACCATCAATGACAATGGCCTTGGAACAGTATATTGTTGCAGCCAATAAAGCCACTAAATAAAACACATCCATTTTCTACCTTTTGCATATCAAATTAAAGCATCTATCACAATATTATTGTGTTAAATAAATTATTAGTTCTACTTTTATAAAACAATGCAAACCTTTTCAAAAGCTGAGCGATTATGCAGTAGCATTTTAATTGAAAACTTATTTAAAAGCGGTATTTCATTCCATACTCAGCCTTTTAAATTTGTTTGGCTGGAAGCTTCTGAAAATGTTGTTCCTGTAAAAACTGTTATAAGTGTTCCGAAACGTTTATTTAAAAAAGCAGTTGACAGAAACAGACTAAAAAGAATGATAAGAGAGGCTTACAGAAAGAATAAAACCCCTCTGTATGACTCCCTGATTGATAGAAAAATTCATTTAATGATTATTTTTACAGGTAAATCAATAATTGAATATAAAAATATTGAAGAAAAAATAATTGAAGGATTGCAGCGTTTAGTAAAAGAAATCAATAAATAATTGAAGAAGTGAAGTATCTATTTATTCCAATCAATTATTTATTTATAGGGCTGATCAAAATATACCAATATTCAATTTCCCCGTTATTGGGGCCTTCATGTAGATTTGAACCTTCATGTTCTGAATATGGAATAGAAGCATTAAAAAAACATGGCCCATTTAAAGGTGGTTATTTAACAGTTAAACGATTTTTAAAATGTCATCCATGGGGCGGACACGGACATGATCCTGTTCCATAAACAATAAACATTTTTTAACAATAGGCAATTAAACATTTTAGCATATTTGTATCTATGAAAACATTTCTGAAAAAATTCAAACTCCTTTTTATTGCGATACTTATCGGTGGTTATGCAATAATTTCCTACAGCTTTGTAGATAATTATTTCGAGGTATCTAAAAATCTCGACATTTTCGCAACAATGTTCCGCGAGCTAAATATTTATTATGTTGATGAAACAAACCCGGGAGATCTGATGAAAAAAGGCATTGATGAAATGCTTGCTTCTTTGGATCCATACACTAATTATATTCCTGAATCAGAAATTGAAGATTATCGATATATGACCACAGGTCAATACGGTGGGATTGGTGCTTTGATCAGACAGCAAGGTGATTATGTAGTTGTTTCTGAGCCATACGAAGGGTTTCCTGCTCAAAAAGCAGATCTAAGAGCTGGCGATAAAATTTTAAAAATAAATGACATTGATGCAAAAGGCAAAAAGACTGATGATATAAGTAAAATTTTAAAAGGACAGGCAAGCACAGTAATTAAATTATTAATTGAGCGAGAAGGAGAAAAGAAGCCAATTGAAAAACTAATCAACCGAGAGGAAATAAAAATCAAAAGTGTTTCATATTCCGGAATGGTTTCAAAAAATATTGGATATATTAAATTAACAGGATTCACTGAAAATGCTGCAAACGAAGTAAAGGATGCGTTATTAAATTTAAAAAAGAATCCTGAATTAAAATCTATCGTTTTCGACTTACGCGGAAACCCGGGAGGTTTACTAAAAGAGGCGATTGATATTGTAAATCTTTTTGCAGAAAAAGGAACCGAAATTGTAAGCACACGCGGAAAAGTAAAGGACTGGGATAAAATTCACAAAGCAGTTAATAATCCAGTTGACCTTACAATTCCGATGACAGTTTTGATTGACAGAGGTTCTGCTTCGGCATCTGAAATCGTTTCAGGTTCATTGCAAGATCTTGACAGAGGCGTTGTTATTGGCCAACGATCCTATGGAAAAGGATTGGTTCAACAGACTCGTCCGTTGAGTTATAATGCCCAATTAAAAGTAACCGTTGCAAAATATTATATTCCGAGCGGTCGTTGTATCCAAGCATTGGATTATTCTCATAGAAATGAAGATGGGAGTGTTGCAAAAGTGCCTGATTCGTTAATATCAGCATTTAAAACTAAGAATGGAAGAATTGTATATGATGGTGGGGGGGTTGCTCCTGATATTGCATTGGAAACACAAAAATACAGTAGCATTCTTGCAAGCCTTGTAACAAAAAATTTAATTTTTGATTATGCTACCAAATATCGAATTGCACACGAAACAATTGTTCCTGCAAAAGATTTTACACTTAGTGATGCTGAATACACTGATTTTGTTACTTTTCTGAATGGCAAAGACTACGATTACAAAACAAAATCTGAAAAAACTATAGACGAACTAAAAGAAGATGCAAAAGAAGATAAAGCGCTCGATGCTATTAGTGCTGATATTGATGCATTAAAAACAAAAATAATGCATAACAAAAAAGAAGACTTAATAAAATACAAACCAGAGATAAAACAATTTTTAGAAGAAGAAATTGCTTCACGTTATTTCTTTCAAAACGGAAGATTAGAAGCATCTTTGAAAGATGACCCGGAATTAAAACAAGCATTGACAGTTTTAAATGATGCTGAGCAATACAAGAAAATTTTAACTACAATTGTAAAAGCTGAAAAACCAATGTACAATCCTGATAAGGAGAGATACAAAAATTTGAAGCAAACGAAAGGTCAGGAAAACTAATTAGGATAGAACCCAAAAAAGGCTCGAAGAAAATTTTCTTCGAGCCTTTTATATTATAAAAAATCAAACTAAGTTTACTTTATTTCAACGACACAGTCATTCAACTCCACAAGAGAATTTTCTTTCAAAACCAAATAGCTTATTTCGCCTGCAACATTCGCTACCACCGTATTTTCCATTTTCATTGCTTCAATGGTAAATAAAGGTTGATTTAATTTTACTTTATCACCTTGTTTTACCCATATTTTACTAAGTAATCCAGGAAGTGGTGCACCAATTTCTTTTTCTCCGACAGCTTTTTTATTGTGATTGAAATCTGTTTTAATTGAATTGTCTTTTACCTCTATTGCACGTGTTTGTCCGTTTAGTTTGAAGTAAACTGAGCGCACACCTTTATCATCCGGCTCTGATTTATATAAAAACTTTACGATGATTGTTTTTCCTTCGGCTATTTTAATAATAATTTCCTCATTTGATTTCAAACCATAGAAAAAGGATGTGGTTGGAATAACACTTACGTTACCCCATTCCTCCCTATTCATAAAATATTCTTCAAATACTTTAGGGTAAAATTTATAGGAAAGGAAATCTTCCAAAGATAAATCCGCTGAGAATTTTTTTCTGAATTCAACTAGCTCTTTCTCGAAATCAACAGGCGCTAAATGTTTATTTGGAAGATCCACAAATGGAACTTCATTCTTCAAAACCATTTTCTGAAAGTCCTTCGGCCAACCTCCATCTGGTTGTCCCAGTTCTCCTTTCAACATTCCTTTTACCGAATTAGGAAAAGATAGTGTATTGCCTTTTTCTAAAACATCTGCTTTTGTCAGATTGCTGTTCACCATAAACATGGCTAGATCCCCTACTACTTTTGATGATGGTGTAACTTTCACAATATCACCAAATAATTCATTTGCATCAATATATGCTTGCTTGATATCATCCATTCTTTCTGCTAATCCCAATGAATAAGCTTGTGGCTTTAAATTAGAATATTGTCCACCCGGAATTTCATGTTTATAAACTTCAGCAGTACTTGATTTTAATTCCGCTTCGAATGGGTAATAAAATTCACGCACATCTTCCCAATAATTACTATATGCATTCAAAGTGTTAATGTCATAGTGATTGTAACGGGGAGTCCCCTTTAATGCTTCCAGCAACACATTGAAATTAGGTTGAGATGTTAAACCCGACATAGACGACAATGCCACATCAACTATATCAACTCCTGCTTCAATCGCTTTTAGATACGTTGCAGATTGAATGCCGGCAGTATCATGTGTATGCAAATGAATAGGGATAGTAATTGATTTTTTTAATTCGCCAATTAATTTTTCTGCTGCATATGGCTTTAATAACCCTGCCATATCTTTGATACAAAGGATGTGAGCTCCTGTATCTTCAATGCGTTTTGCTAGATCCAAATAATAATTCAAATTAAATTTTGGTCTATCAGGATTTAAAATATCACCCGTATAACCCATCGAAACTTCTGCAATAGAATTTGTATTTTTTATCACAGCATCAATGCTTGTACGCATATTTTCGATGCTGTTTAATGAATCAAAAATTCGGAATACATCAATCCCTTTTTCAGCAGATACTTCAATAAATTTTTCAACTAAATTATCAGGATAAGCGGTATAACCAACAGCATTTGCGCCTCTAATAAGCATTTGCAATAAAACATTCGGCATTGCATTTCTTAATAGTTCCAATCGTTCCCATGGAGATTCATGCAAAAAACGCATGGCCACATCAAATGTTGCACCCCCCCAAACTTCCATCGAAAACATTTGAGGAAAATGTTTTGAGAAAGAATTTGCAAAAGGAAGTAGATCGGTTGTACGTGCACGAGTTGCCAATAAAGATTGATGGGCATCACGCATAGTACAATCAGTAAATAAAATTTGATTTTGAGCTTTCACCCATTTTGAAAATTCAACGGGTTTAAGTTTTTCCAATAATTGTTTTGTCCCATCAGGATAACCAGATATTTCTGAACTATCTGGCAACTTAGGTAGCATGAAAGTTTTGTTTGGTATTATAACTTTCACATCTGGATTACCATTCACTATCGTGTTCGCAACAAATTTTAAAACCTTTGTTCCGCTATCCGCTTTCTTCTTCAGGCGAGTCAATTCAGGATGATCAGCAATAAAATTAACCGTTATTTCACCGCTTTGGAAAGCTTCATGCATGATCAAATTCTCCAAGAAAGGAATATTTGTTTTAACACCACGAATTCTGAACTCCCTTAATGTTCTCAACAACCTTAAACTTGTACCTTTCAAAGTTCGTCCCTTTGCAGTTATTTTTACAAGCATAGAATCAAAGAAGGGAGAGATTTTAACACCTGGATAAGAACTACCTTCATCAATACGAATCCCATAGCCACCTGCATTCCTATAAGCCACAATAGTTCCGTAATCAGGTTTAAAATCGTTTTCGGGATCTTCAGTAGTTATTCTGCATTGTATTGCAAATCCATTACACTTGATACTTTCCTGACTTTTAATAAATATTCCCGGACTCGATAATTCATGTCCGCTAGCAATTAATATTTGACTTCTTACAATATCAATTCCAGTTATTTCTTCAGTTACGGTATGCTCCACCTGAATACGTGGATTCACTTCAATGAAATATATGTTTTCCTTTTTATCTACTAAAAATTCAACCGTACCCGCATTATTATAATTTACTTCACGCGCTATTGCTAAAGCGTATTGGTATAATTTATCTTTTGTTTCTTGTTTCAGATTAGGTGCAGGTGCAATTTCAACAACTTTCTGAAACCTACGCTGTACGCTACAATCACGTTCAAACAGATGAACAATATTCCCATGCTTATCACCCAAAATTTGAACCTCAATATGTTTTGGAGATTCGATGAATTTTTCAATAAAAATAGTATCATCACCAAAAGCTGTTTTCGCTTCACGCTTCGCTTCGTTAAACAACTGTTCTAATAAGTTTTCATCCCTTACAACTCGCATCCCTCTGCCACCGCCACCGGCTGCAGCTTTTAACATTAATGGGAAACCTATTCTTTTCGCTTCTGATTGTACTGTTGAGAAATCAATTAAACTAATCTTGCTATCTTCTATTAAAGGAACATTTGCTTTTAAAGCAACTCTTTTTGCTGCTACTTTGTCGCCAAGTTGAGCCATCACTTCTGGATCCGGACCTACCCATAAAATATTTGCTTCACGACATTTTGTGGCAAAAGTTACATTCTCCGATAAAAAACCATAACCAGGATGAATAGCATCTACTCCTTCACGTTTTGCAACAGAAATAATTTCATCAATATCCAAATATGGTTTTAGAGGTTCATTATCTTTTCCTATTTGATATGCTTCATCCGCTTTATAGCGATGCAGTGAGTATCGATCTTCGAAAGTATAAACAGCAACCGTTTTAATATGTAATTCACTTGCTGCTCTAAGAATACGAATAGCAATTTCGCCACGGTTAGCGACCAATAGTTTTGAAATAATTTTCATATTCAATTTTAGGACTTTAGTTCATTCCAAAAATAGTTAATTATTAAATGTTGGTACACACAATTTAAAAATTACCTTAAACTATATTTTTTCTAATGTCCCAGCTATATCTGCAATAATATCTTCATAATATTCAACACCAACAGAAAGACGAATCATCTTTTCAGTCAGATTCATTTTCTTTTTTAATTCATCATTTACTGGTGCATGAGTCATTGAGTAAGGATGTTCTGCTAACGATTCGGTACTTCCTAAACTAACCGCAAGTTTTATTAATTTTAGTCCGTTCAGTACTTTGAAAGCTGCTTTTTCTCCTCCTTTAACATCGAAACTGATCATTGCTCCGGGTGATAAACATTGGCGTTTGTATGTTGCGTATTGTTTGTCACTTTTCTTTAAAAGTCCCAAATAATAAACTTTCTCCACCTTAGGATGTTTGTTTAACCAAGCAGCAATTTTTTCTGCATTTTCAGCTTGCAAGGTCATTCTCATCTTTAAAGTTTCTAAACTTCTCATTAATAACCAACCAGTATTTGGGGAAGCCATTGTACCCATGATACTGCGAAATGATTTAATTCGTTTTAGCAATTCTCTAGACCCAACACAAGCTCCTGCAATTACATCACTGTGTCCGCCAATATATTTTGTTGCCGAATATAATACCAGATCAAAACCATGTTTTAAAGGATGAGAAAATACAGGTCCAAGAAATGTATTATCTATTGCAGTTAACACCTTTTTATCTTTTGTTGAAAATAGTTTAGCAATCTCAACACACATTTTCATGTCAATCAAATCGTTTGTTGGATTTGCTGGACTTTCAATAAAAATCATTGCTAGTTTATCTGCTTTCCCGGTAGCTTTAACTAACTTAATTATTTCTTCTTTAGATTGATTTGGCATAAAACCAACACTGTGTATCCCAAATTTTTCTAAAATATGTTTAAAGAAATGATCTGTCCCACCATAAATTGGCTCGCTATGCAAAAGAAGATCGCCTGGTTTTAATAATTCTAAAACTGTTGTTGTAATAGCTGCCATGCCGCTTTCAAACACTGCACCATCTTCTGCTTCATCCCATAAACAAAGACGATTTTCTAAAATTTCAAGATCAGGATTGTTGATTCGGCTATAAATTAATCCTGTTTTTTCATGCAGACCCAAAGGACGTTTTCCGTATGCTACTTCAAAAAAAGCTTTTCCTTCTTCAGCATTTTTGAATACAAAAGTAGATGTTTGAAAAATTGGACATTTTACTGCTCCTTCTGAAAGCTCAGGTTTGTAGCCGTAACTCATCATTAAGCTTTCAGGTTTTAAAACTCTTTTACCTTTTTGTTTTGAAATTGATTTTGTTGCCATGATAATTGGATTTTATTTATGAATATTAATAACTATAAGTTTCTTTCTAAGCTTTATAATTAGTTGACTTTAGATACCCAAATTTAAATCAGATATTTTTTATTTCTAAATATATTTCAGTATTTAGAATATAAATCTATATTTATTGTCTATTAAAGACAATCAAACTTTTTTTTTAATTTCAACAACAGAAAACAGAAAAATAAACTACATGGAAAAACTTGATAAAACCGACAAACAAATCTTACTATTTCTGCAAAAAGATTGCACACTAAATACAAAAGAAATTGCCGATAAAATCGGACTGTCAGTAACGCCAACCTATGAGCGAATAAAACGAATGGAAAAAAATGGCATTATCGAAAAATATGTCGCCTTACTTAATGAAGAAAAAATTGGGAAAACGTTGATTGTTTATTGCAACGTTTCTTTGCAGTTACACTCAAAACCTATGTTAAAAAAATTCGAACTCGCCATTGGGAAATTAGATGAAGTAATGGAATGCTATCATACAGCAGGAACCAATGATTACTTATTAAAAGTTGTAGCTTCCGATATGAATCAATATCAAGATTTTTTAATGAATAAATTAGCGGCAGCAGAAAACATTGCCCATGTTCACAGTTCATTTGTAATGACAGAAGTAAAACACAAAACTAATTACACTTTGAGTTAAGTATTTTCATAAAAAAAAACACCCGTAAAATTTACGGGTGCTTTTCTATCATTTCAATAAATTTTAATTTCCGAATTCACTCATAAAACGAATTCGCATTAAACGTATCTCCTCTTCAGTATAATCTTCTTCACCTAGTTCCTTTACTGCAGCTTCAATAGAATCGGTATCTGATTCTTTAAAATATTCTAACGCTTCTTGTTGCTTATCATCATCCATAATATCATTCAGATAATATGCAATATTCACTTTTGTTCCAGAGTGAACAATGCTTTCAATTTCAGTGATCAGATCGGTTAAACCTAGACCTTTAGCGCTTGCAACATCTTCTAGAGGTAATTTACGATCAATACTTTGAATGATATAAACTTTTAATCCTGATTTATTCACGATAGATTTAACAACCATATCCAATGGTCGTTCAATCTCGTTTTCCTCAACGTATTTTCCTATTAGATCTATGAATGCTTTCCCGAATTTTTGCGCTTTTCCTTGACCAACACCTGTAATATTAACCAATTCATCCATTTTAATTGGATACTGAATTGCCATTTCCTGCAACGAACCTTCTTGAAAAATAACGTAAGGAGGTAATTTTAATTTATGTGCTGTTTGTTTCAATAAGTCTTTCAACAATGCAAATAATACTTCATCAGAACCTGCGCTACCCTTTCCTCCAGCACCACCAGCAGATTCATCATCATCATTTTCCGTGCCTTCATAATCATGATCTTTGGTAACCATCATTGAATAAGGCTCATCTAAAAACACTTTTCCTTCTGCAGTAACTTTTAATAAACCATAATTTTCAACATCCTTAGTCAAAAGACCAGAAACAAATGCCTGACGAATTACGGCATTCCAATATTTTTCACTTTTATTATCCTCGGCACCTTTTCCAAAACATTCTAATTCATTGTGTTTATAAGATTTCACAGTAGAATTAACTATCCCAAGTAAAATATTAATAATGTCTTTAGTTTTGAATTTTTCTTTTACATCTGTTACTGCTTCAATAGCAAGAGCAACATCATCCATTCCTTCAAACTTTTGTTTTGGGTTACGACAATTGTCACACATTCCTCCACAACCAGTTTCATCAAATTCTTCACCAAAATAATGCAATAAAAATTTTCTTCTGCAACTTGATGTCTCCGCATAAGAAACTGTTTCTGTCAGTAATTGTTTACCAATTTCTTGTTCAGCTACAGGTTTTCCTTTCATGAATTTTTCCAACTTCGCAATATCATCATAGCTATAGAAGGTAATACAATTTCCTTCTGCACCATCTCTCCCGCCACGTCCTGTTTCCTGATAATACCCTTCCAATGATTTTGGAATATCATGATGAATTACAAAACGAACATCCGGTTTGTCAATGCCCATTCCAAATGCAATGGTTGCAACAATTACATCAATATCTTCCATCAAAAATGCATCCTGTGTTTTTGCACGTTCTTTGGCTTCTAAACCTGCGTGATAAGGCAATGCTTTAATTCCGTTTACACGAAGTGTTTCAGCAAGCTCTTCCACTTTTTTACGACTCAGGCAATATATAATTCCAGATTTACCATGTTGTGTTTTTACATACTTAATAATTTCTTTTACAACATTTTGTTTAGGCCTAACTTCATAATAAAGGTTAGATCGATTAAATGAAGACTTAAACAGATTGGCACTTGTCATGCCTAAATTCTTTTGAATATCTTGTTGAACTTTTGGAGTTGCAGTTGCAGTTAATGCGATGATAGGCACTTTCCCGATTTGCTCAATGATAGGTCTTAATCTACGATATTCCGGGCGAAAGTCATGTCCCCATTCAGAGATACAATGAGCTTCATCAATTGCAAAAAAAGAAATTTTTATTTCATTGAAAAATGCGATATTATCTTCTTTTGTTAAGCTTTCAGGAGCAACATATAATAATTTTGTTTTTCCATCCGTAATGTCCTTTTTTACTTTAGTAATTTCCACCTTAGAAAGTGAAGAATTTAAGAAATGTGCTATACCCTCCTCATTACCAAAATTACGCAATGCATCTACTTGATTCTTCATCAATGCAATAAGAGGAGAAATAATAATTGCTGTACCTTCGCTCACTAATGCTGGCAATTGATAACACATTGATTTGCCTCCCCCAGTTGGCATAATCACAAATGTATCTTTCCCTTCCATTAAACTAGTAATGATTTCTTCTTGCTGCCCTTTAAAGCTATCGAACCCAAAAAATTTTTGTAAGCACTCGTGCAGTGACGCTTCTACCTCGACCATTGATTTTAATATTGGTTTAATATGAATATGTATTAAGTATCGTTTTAAATTTAGCTAGAGATTTTGAATTAGATTATCAACCGAAAAAAAACTAATTTTATACCGTTTTGATAATTAAAAAATTTAAAATCTTTTTTTACCTTACTAATGTAAATATATAATAAAAAATTGTTTCAGATACAAACATTTCTCTACTTTATTTTAAATGCACTACGAAGTGAATAAATCTATCGAAAACTTAATTAAAG
>CAIXIP010000276.1 GCA_903919535.1 uncultured Bacteroidota bacterium
CTCCGTCCTTCCACTTTTAAGGTGATGATGCTATCGTCAGAAATAACCAAAGGGCGAACATTTAAATTGTGTGAAGCAATTGGTGTAATGATAAAATTTTGTGAGCAAGGCATTACCAATGGTCCTCCACAACTTAATGAATATGCAGTAGAACCGGTTGGTGTAGCAACAATTAATCCATCAGCAAAATAGGAATTTAAAAAATCACCATTGATGTATGCATTAATGGTAATCAAGGAGGAGGTATCTTTTTTAAGAATAGTTAATTCGTTTAGACCATAATTTACTTCTCCAAATAATTTACTTTGCGAAGTAACGCTGATCAATGAACGTTTTTCAATTTTAATTTTTTTATTGGCTAGCGAATCAATGGCTTTATTGATTTCAGTTTTTGCAATATTCGCCAAAAAACCTAACCGTCCGGTGTTTATACCTATAATAGGAATCCCCGAATCACGCACAAATGTTAATGTTTCCAAAAAAGTACCATCACCACCTATGCTAAACATGTAATCAACATTCCCAATTAATTCAGTATGTGTTTTAAATGTTTTTATGGCACCATTAATTTGCATTTTTTGTTTAATGAAATTGTAAAACGGTTCGTAGATAAGTATTTCGGTTTTGTATTCATTGAGTTTATGAAACAACAACTGAATATGTTCCGAAGTATTATCGATGGTAGAACGACCGAAAATGGCTACTTTCATGTGAGGATAATTTATTTTTTAATTGCCACATGGAATATGTCCTGTCTTCATTTTCGGTTTGAAAACCGTTTCGGAACCGGACTATTTCATTATATATTAATGTAATTCATAAAGGAATCAAACCGGTTTTTCATATCGTCTAAAAATTCGCTTTGATGAAATGATGCTTTTACGGTGTAGTTGTATCTGAAAAAAGTTTGTAAAATGGCAGAAAGATCTTCTTTATTTATTTTTAAGGTTACTTCAATTTTTGTTGAATCGGCCAATGTATTCAAATAACAACTTAATATTTTACCATCGTTTCCTTCTACAATTTGAGCAATTTGAGTTAATGAGTAATCGTGCATATTCATTTCAAGAACAATGATACCACCAGGTTCGCGTGTAGAAGCCAATGTTGCAAACTGATGAATTAATGCAGTAGCAGGAATTAAGCCTAAATAATTTTGATGTTCGTCCAATACAGGAACTACCGTCAGTTTCATATTTGAAACTAATTTTATAACCTCGTAAATGTGTTGCCCTTCAAAAACAAAGGGGCGAATAAGCGATAGTTTTGATTTACCTATTTCTTCGTCTGTAATATTCAGATCTAAAATGTCAGTATCAGAAATAAGCCCCAGGTACTCGTGTTTATTTACGATGGGTAATTGGGAAACCTTAAACTCGTCCATCCAATTGATAGCCATTATTCCGGTATCAGATGTTTTTAGAGGAGGTATTTCGTCTGTTATGAGATCTTTTGCTAACATTTTTCAAAATAAAACATTCTGTTAATCTTGTTACTAAATAATTAAACAGAAAAGGTATTATACAAACTTACTAATTTTTTAGCTTTACACTTTAATTATAAAGTTATGGGAACAAAGTTAAGTGTAAATATTAATAAAATTGCAACGCTGCGTAATTCTCGTGGTGGGAAAACTCCTGATCTATTGAAGGTGGCAGTTGATTGTGAACGTTTTGGTGCTGAAGGTATCACAGTTCATCCACGCCCTGATGAGCGTCATATACATTATAAAGATGTGTACGACCTAAAACCACTGCTCTCTGCAGAATTTAATATTGAAGGAAATCCGCGTGAAAAAAAATTCATGGATCTTATCTTAGAAGTCAAACCTACGCAGGTTACTTTGGTACCTGATGTTACCGGACAATTAACTTCGGATCATGGTTGGGACACGATTGAACATAAAGATTATTTAATTGAAATAATTTCAAAGTTTAAAAAAGCAGGAATACGCACTTCTATTTTTATTGATGCCGATGTTAAAATGATTGAAGGTGCAAAAGAAACAGGCGCTGATAGAATAGAATTATATACCGAAGCGTATGCGAAAAATTATAGTCTAAATAAAGAAGAAGCAATAAAACCATTTGTGGAGGCAGCAAAAAGGGCAAACGAATTAGGGTTAGGAATTAATGCAGGGCATGACCTTAGTCTTGAAAATTTAAAATATTTCTCAAAAAGTATTCCTGGGTTATTAGAAGTTTCAATCGGTCACGCTTTGATTTCAGATTCACTTTATTTTGGTTTAGAAAATACGATTCAATTATATTTGAGAGAATTAAAATGAAATTGTTTTATAGAAAATTCGGACAAGGCCAACCATTAATTATTTTACATGGCTTGTTCGGTCAGTGCGATAATTGGAATACTCTTGCCAAACAATTTGCAGAAAATGGTTTTGAAGTTTACATTGTAGATCTTCGTAACCACGGACTTTCTCCCCACAGCGATGTTTGGAATTATCAGGTAATGAGTGATGATATTCTTGAATTGATGCAAGATAATCAATTACAAAATGTGATACTGTTAGGACATTCTATGGGAGGAAAAGTCGCAATGGAATTTGCGGTTAATCAGTCAAAATATTTAAAAAAATTAATCGTTGTGGATATTGCACCTAAACAGTATCCTGTTCACCATCAAATTATTATCGAAGCATTACAGGCAGTTGATTTTAGTGTTGTTAAAACCCGAAAAGAAGTAGAAGAGATCTTATCTAAATCGATTTTTGATTTAGGGACAAAACAATTTTTATTAAAAAATATCTATTGGAAAACAGAAACAGAATTAGCCTGGCGTTTTAATTTAAAAGTTATTGCGGAACAAATAGAAAATGTTGGTAAAGAGCTCACGGCCGATACTATTTGTACAATTTCAACGCTTTTTATTCGTGGCGAAAAATCCAATTATATTTTAGATGACGATCTTAATTCAATCCAAGATATTTTCCCACACTACCAACTAGCAACCATTACAGGTGCTGGCCATTGGGTTCATGCAGAAAAACCAAAGGCGTTTTTTGAATGCGTGATGAAATTCGCACAATAGATATTTTACAAAAACAAAAAGCCAAACATTTCTGTTTGGCTTTTTGTTCAATTGTCTTGTCTAAAAATATTACTCAATAATAAATTTTTGTGTTTGTTTTCCTTGTTCAGTAGTAAACTCAAACAAATAAATTCCAGAATTTAAATTTTGAATATTCATTTCAATTGGATTAAATCCGTTGCTTACTTTTATTTCATTCGAATAAACAACACGTCCAATTCTGTCATACAATTTCAAATTAACTGTTTGGTTTGCTTTTGATGTATAATTCAACATGAAGCTTCCATTGTTTGGATTTGGATAAATTGTAATCTGATCTACGTTTTTATTTTCATTAATTCCGGCACCAGAACCGCAAGTTGTAAGTGTCATTGTAGTAAAATCAATGTAACATACATATTCAGGATGATCAATAAATGGATTACGGTTGCCTTGCAATGAATCAACATAATCATTACGAGAAATTTCGAAATTATCCGGTGGATCTTGTGTATTCCATTGTTTCAAAACATTTTGATCTTGATCATAAGTTATTGAATTACTGATTGTAGTTGGTAAAGACCAGCTTCCGCCATGAACACAACCTGGAGTTCCTGCTGGACTGGAATTAGCTACTCCTGTGTAAGCAATACATTCATATAACATACAACGTGCAGCATCTCCTTTATCAGAATCGCGAGGTTCAAATACATTTTTACCAGCTGCATTTAATCCAATTTTGCAACCTAAAAAGGTATACGAAGGTGTTCCAACTACAATACCCAAAGGAAGGTTGCTACGATGTGCATTCACTTGAGTTTGATCTGTAGGAGTTAGCATGTGGTAGTCATTGTACTCAGGCATGTTTTGGAAATTGGCATCATTAACAGTTGGCATCCAGCTTTTGCAATACGTATGCTCTCTGCTATAATCTTGTGCAGTCCAATCAAAAGGTTCTGTGTATACAGTATTCTCTCCACTGTAAACGCAAGTAATTACACGTTGGTTTGCTGTTGTGTCTCTTGTGTAGAAACCAGC
The DNA here is from genome assembly GCA_903919535.1 of uncultured Bacteroidota bacterium. Classification (GTDB taxonomy): domain Bacteria; phylum Bacteroidota; class Bacteroidia; order 2-12-FULL-35-15; family 2-12-FULL-35-15; genus 2-12-FULL-35-15. The sequence goes on from CAIXIP010000276.1 coordinate 4,066, forward strand.
AGCCATTAATGGACCGTAACTACTATAATATTGCAAAGAATGAGGATTTATTTTTGCATGTAAATCCGTTACAAAGGTTGAATTTGCTGTAGAAATTGCACTATAATAACCAGCAGCTTGCATTGTACCTGAACTGGTAATGTTTCCTGTTAATGGAGCTGTTGTTAAATAATTACGATATGTTCCTACACCATTGTATGAAAATACAGCAAAATAATAATTAGTGTTTGCTACTATATCGTTAGGGAAAAATCCTGTTGCTGTAGAACTATAAACAACTTTTGAAGCGCCAATCATGTCACCACGTTGATAAACAACACCATCAACGGGAACATCTGTAATTGCAGAGCCTGTTTTTCTCAATAGTAAATAGCCATCTGGTGCTGATGCAGCAGCAGTGTATTGGCCTTTTATGTGAAATGATTTTACTACAGGGAAAGTCATGCTAGTAGCTTGTCCCGTTGGTTCAGTTGCTAAAGTGCCGCCAATACCATTCAAATTAATGATGTATGGATTTGCTGTAGGGTCATTATTTGTTAAGGTTAATATTGCATTACGAGTTCCTGAGGCTGAAGGTGTAAAATTTACAACCAAATTAGCTGTGCTTGACGCAGCAACGTTAATTGGCATAGCTGTTGAAACAGAAAAGTCTGCTGCTGCAGTACCCGTGATGTTTGCTGCAGTAACATCTAATGCACTAACAGTCCCTGTATTTAGAACGGTAAATGTTGTTGGTAACAAAGTACTTACAGGAGAGCCTAAAGTATATGTTCCTCCATTTAAAATATTAGTTGTTCCTTGTTTAACTGCCATTTGTGCTGCTGTTGAAACACCAGCTGCAATAGTCACGTTATCAATAGAAACGTTTCCTGTTCCTTTTGCTTGAAAATTAAAACGAATGTGACGAGTAGTGCTTAATGGGATATCTGTTGTAAGCACATATGCTGCGTTACCCATAGTTGTGAATGAGTGAAGTGTGGTCCATGTGGTACCGTTTGCAGATTCTTCAACTAAAAAAGTTCCAGCATAAGTAGCTCCTGTAGCAGTATTTGCTTTTATGTCATACGTTAGATTTCCAGGAAGTGTTGTAAAATCTATAGTCATCATATCACCTGTAAGGGCAAATTTTGCAGATGGTGCAGGATTACCCGATGCTGCATAATAATTTGTGGTTGGTGACAATCCTGCCCAGCCAGTAGGTAATGTTGTGGTTGTGAAACCCCAAGTTGTAGGCAATACTGCCTGAGCAAATGCTGAAACACCTATTGTTACAGCAAAAACTGATGAGAGAAAGATTTTTTTCATTTAATTTCGATTTAGTTATTTTTTAAAAAGTTATTCGTAATCCAAGGTTAAAGCGTGTTCCCATTCCCATATAAACAAGTGCTGAGGTGGCGTCAAAGTTTTTTACATTAGAATCGCCATTGTTTGCAGCATCCGAAATGTATGTGGTATTTAATGCATTTATTATCCCTCCAGTAATGGCAAATTTTAATTTCCAATATTTGAAATCATAACCTGCAAAAACATCCAATAAACCATAATCAGGTAATTTCCATGATTCTTTGTCACGGTTATCGTACTTAATTGTGCCATTGGTATTATAAGCTACATCCAAATTTGTTAAATCAAATCTTGAATAATTTTTTGCAAAATAAGTATAGCGGGCTTTCACGTATAAATTTTTAATTACTTCGTAACGCAAGCTCCCTCCAAATTGCATCTGAGCGGCATCGCCAACATGTATTCCCTTTGCACTGAAATGAATTGTTTTATAAAATGCATCGGTATTTATGTCGTATAAATTAATTTCACTTTGTGTATTTGTTGTCCAATCACCAAAAGACGCTAATCCTTCTAAATCTAAATTTTTCAGAAGTTTGTAAATAAAATCGAATTCAATTCCTTTATGCATTGCATCTAAGCCGTCAACTGTGTAATAATAATCATCCGTTCCAATTCTAATCGTAGGAAATTCCGATAATGGTTTGTTTTTCCAATTGGTATAATAAGCATTAACGTTGACTGCAAACTTTGGATATTTTAATCCGTAGCCTCCTTCAACAGCAATCACTTCTTGCATTTTCACCTTTTTATTTTCAAGATTGGTTGTTGTGAAAACTAAATTAAATCGAGGTGCCATTTTTAAGTACCCTGCATTTACATAAACATTCTGATGGTCAGAAATATTATAATTAGCACCCCCTTTATAGGTATACCCTAAAAACCATTTTTTATCAGTTGTGGAAACTCTAGCTTCTGATGACTCGTTTGTGTATGGTTTGGCATTAATGATTGATTTAGTTATACCACCTGTTTTTATAAAAGTAGTATCTCCATTAGTAGTTACAGTTGAATTGCTGCCAGCAGTAAGGTGCTCTGTCCCGTTATAATAAAATACATCGCCAAATCCTACAGCTTGTGAAAAAGTGTTTCCATCAATTAATAAATCTTTCTTTAAATAATAATCTATTCGTTGATACCCAGTTTCAGAAATGCTGGCAGTTAAAAATCCGCTCCATTTTTTCTTTTTGTATTCTACTTGAGCGAATGCACCACCCCACATAACCGAACCTTCGTAATTTGTTAAAATTTTATCGCCTTCTCTTTTCATGTAATGCGAAAGATTTGCCATCCCTGCTGGTTGATTTTTGTCCGAGCTGTTTAAATAATAATCACCTCCTAATAAATCATACACTTGTTTGTAATGGATTCCCTTGTAATAACGGCCATCAACTCCAAAAATGGCAGTGAAATTAGAATCAATCTGATAATTTAAAGAAGATAAAATGCCATACCATTGGTGATTATTTACTGAACTTTGTATGATGTTGGTTGATTTATGTTCTGTTGTACTATATGCATTATCAATTTTTATTGAGTTAGCATCATAGATACTTGTAATGTCAATTAATCCAGTAGTCTTGTCTGGAGTTACAGAGTTAAAAAGTTTTGTTCCACCACCTTTACCAAAGGATGCATAAGCTACTGTTGATATGTAAAGTTTTTTATTAATGTTCAAAAAATCCGATAAATTGATTTGTGGTTTATGGAAATAATTTATTCGTTCATTATAATCATTCCCATTCAATTCTCCCGAGTGCGGGTTGTAACGTATTCCCAAATCACCTTTTTCAAAAGTGGTGTATGGATTATTTTTCAATACACTGTCAGCATTGATGCCTAGTTTTTTTGCGAATTTTGAATCGTAAAGAGCTATTGGTAATTGTGTGGCGCGTTGTCCGTGTTTTTGAGGCGCTCCACTACCGCTTAAGCTAATCAAATGTTTGCCAACACGTTTTTGAACTTTTAAAAAATAAGAGTAGGCTTCGTCCCATGTTTGATCAACATAGCCATTCCCTTTTTTGTATGTGAATGCTCCGGTAACGCCCCATCCACCTTTTAATTGACCAGTGTTAAAGCCTAATGATGTTTTGTAAATTAAATCACTCATCACTTCCTGCTTTAAGCTTATTTCTTTTTTAGAGTCAATTCCTTTTGTAATGATATTCATTGTTCCACCAACAGATGCAATGGCAAGTTTTGATGCCCCTAATCCTCTTTGCACTTGAACGTTTCTTGTAACATCTCCCAAACCATCCCAATTGCTCCAATATACCTGACCATTTTCCATGTCATTTACAGGAACACCATCTATCAAAACAGCAACATTACGTTGGTCAAATCCACGAATGGTTACACGCGCATCACCACTGCCTCCACCTTGTTCTGTTGCATATACACCAGGTGTAGAGTTTAATAACATCGGTAAATCACGTGAACTTAATTCCTCTTGAATTTGCTTGGCAGAAATGTTTGAAAAAGCTACAGGTGTTTCACGAATTTTGGCAACATCGGCAACAACTTCAACTTCATTTAATGTTTTAGTTTGGAGAGAAAAATTTACTACAACAGGTTTGCTCGAAACTTTTGTTTTTACTTTTTGAGATTCATATCCCACATAGGAAACAACAAGATTATACAGTCCTGAATCAAGTTTAATGCTGTATGTTCCATTAATATCAGTAATTGCAGCTTTGCCTTCAGCATATACAACACTCGCTCCAACAATTGTTTCACCTGTGGCTGCATCTTTTATAGTTCCTTTTATTTCGCCATTTTTTTGAGCGAAAAGTGTAAGTGAACTGCAAAAAATAAATATAAAAAGAATGTGTTTCATATGGTGGAAAAAATAAAAAATGCTAAGGAAAAATAACCTTAGCATTTTTTTTGTTTATATTTTTTTACTTTATAGTCAGTTTAGCTACAGTACTCTTGTTATCAGCAAAAGAAACTTTTACAAAATAAACCCCTTTAACAAGGTTTGATGTTTCGATTTTCATTGCCTTTACTGATTTGTTACCTTTTTGATTCATGACTTGTTGTCCAACAACATTGTAAACTTCAACAGTCTCAATAGCTTCAGAAGTAGAAATATTAAAGTAATTATTATCAGCCGGGTTAGGATACACAGCAACTGAAATAGTATTGTCAATTTCATTGATTCCTGTAGGGCAGCTGCAAGTGTGATTACCTAAACCTGTCCAAGTGTTGTTCAATAATGAATCGTATTCAACTGTAACATTAAAAAATGTTGGATTTACAGTAACACCTTGTTGAACAGATTGTTTTCTTTGTAGAGTGTGGTCTTTTGTCCACCATGTACCTAGTGATCCAGTATAAGGAGCAACATCAGTCCAAGCAACTCCCGGATCTTCACCAATTTTACCGAAAATATCAACTATTACAGCATTTTTTTCTAAAGTGATTGCATCATTTCCGTTCATGTAAGTTGGTGCAGGATAAACGCCATCTAATTGATTGGCTAACGCTTGCATTGCAATACTGCAAGCAGGTGAAGTCGGTGTGCCTGTTGTTTGGCCGTTTACTAAAACAAAAGTTGCGTGTGCAGCGATAGTTCCAGTAAGGCTAGTTACTCCACCTGTCCCAGATGTAGATGCTCCATTAGAATATCGAGCAATTGTGTAACCACTTAAACTAATAGGGCTATTTGTTGGGTTATAAATTTCAATTGCTTTATCGTTTCCACTTCCTTCAACATACTCGGAAATAAAAAGTTCATTACACTGTGCATTTACGCTTACATAAGCTGTTAAGGCAAAAACTGAAAGTAAAAGTTTTTTCATGTTATAAAATATTAAGGTTAAATTTTTTTATTTTTTGTGGAAGTGGTTTCGGATCTATTTTTTGAAATTTCAAAATCCTGTAGGTTGTTCACTTCATTGAAAAATGATAAGACAAATGTAAAACTTTTTTCTTTTGCTACCAACCAAAAATTAAATAGTAATTAACAAATAATGAGGACTTAACAGAATTTTAACATCTCTTTGCTTTTTGTTTTTAATTAATTTTACTTTTGCACCAGATTTTAAAAATTTATATGATATGAGCAAAGGACCAATTTCACAATTTATTGAAAAACATTACAAACATTTTAATTCTGCCGCATTGGTTGATGCCGCAAAAGGATATGAAACACATTTAACCGAAGGCGGTAAAATGATGGTGACTCTTGCAGGTGCCATGAGTACTGCCGAGTTGGGTAAATCATTAGCGGAAATGATCCGTCAGGGAAAAATTGATATTATTTCATGTACAGGAGCAAATCTAGAAGAAGATATTATGAACCTTGTTGCACACAGTCATTACAAAAGAGTACCAAATTATCGTGATCTATCGCCTCAGGATGAGTGGGATCTTTTGGAAAATCATTATAATCGTGTTACAGATACTTGTATTCCCGAAGAAGAGGCATTCCGTAGGTTGCAAAAACATATTCATAAAATCTGGAAAGATGCTGATACTGCTGGAGAACGTTATTTTCCGCATGAATATATGTACAAGATCTTGTTGAGCGGTGAGTTGAAGCAATACTACGAGATAGATCCTAAAGATTCCTGGATGTTAGCTGCAGCAGAACGTAATTTGCCAATTGTTGTTCCTGGTTGGGAAGATTCTACAATGGGAAATATTTTTACTTCTTATGTAATTAAAAAAGAAATTAAAGCTTCCACCATGAAATCAGGTATTGAATACATGGCTTGGTTAGCTGATTGGTACCCAAAAAATGCAGGTGGAAAAGGAATTGGTTTCTTTCAAATCGGTGGCGGTATTGCAGGAGATTTTCCTATCTGTGTTGTTCCGATGTTATATCAGGATATGGAAATGCATGATGTTCCATTTTGGAGTTATTTCTGCCAAATCTCTGATTCTACAACCAGTTATGGTTCTTATTCAGGCGCTGTTCCTAACGAAAAAATTACTTGGGGTAAATTAGATATTCATACACCAAAATTTATTGTTGAAAGCGATGCTACTATCGTAGCACCATTAATGTTTGCATGGATCTTAGGTTGGTAATATTTAAAATTAAAAATAATCCTTTAAAAAACTCCCGTAACTTTGCGGGAGTTTTTAGTTAAAAATACAATTGAAATTACAACTTCAAATAACTCCAATTAAAGATTGGTTCCCGAATTTTGCAAAGCCAATGCTTATTGCAGGCCCATGCAGTGCCGAAAGTGAAGAGCAAATGTTGGAAACAGCAAAACAAATTGCAGCATTTTATCCCAATAGTATTTTTAGAGCAGGAATATGGAAGCCACGTACTCGCCCGAATGCATTTGAAGGAATCGGAAGCATCGGTTTAAAATGGATGCAAACTGTAAAAAAAGAAACGGGTTTGCTTACAGCAACAGAAGTAGCAAATGCTGCTCATGTAGAAGAATGTTTGAAACATGGAATAGATATTTTATGGATAGGTGCACGTACAACTGTAAATCCATTTTCTATTCAGGAAATTGCAGATGCTTTGAAAGGTGTTGATATTCCGGTGTTCATTAAAAACCCTATTTACCCTGATCTTCAATTGTGGGCAGGAGCTCTGGAGCGAATCAATAATTCAGGAATTAACAAAATTGCAGCTATTCATCGTGGATTTAATTCATACGATAACGGACCATTCCGTAATTCTCCTAAATGGGAATTAGCAATCGAATTAAAAGCAGCATGTCCTAATCTTCCAATGTTTTGTGATCCTTCGCATATCGGGGGGACACCAGAACTCATTCCTTACCTGGCTCAAAAAGCCATGGATATGGAAATGGATGGTTTGATGATTGAAACGCATGTAAATCCAAAGGTTGCATTGAGCGATGCCAAACAACAAGTGACCCCTGCTGAATTAAAAACAATTATCAGTGATCTGAAAATCCGTTCTTCATCAATTCAGAGCAGAGAGTTGCAAACTAAGTTAGATGAACTTCGGTTGGTTATAGGAAAATTAGATAAGGATCTATTAGAGTTACTTGCTAAGCGTATGGCTGTTTCTACAGAGATTGGGATTTACAAACGCGATAATAATATTACAATTTTGCAAGTTTCTCATTGGGCAAAACTGATTGAGTCGAGTCTTGAAACTGCTAATCAGCTTGGACTTCGAGAAGATTTCATTAAAGGCATCTATCAATTGATTCACGATGAATCCATTCTTCGACAGACAGATGTGATGAATAAGAAATAGTTTTACAAAGACTGTACTTTTTATATACTAAACGCTCTCGACTCCGCTCGAACTGACCAAACCGAGCCGTGTGTGGTCATTTTGAGTTTGTCGAAACATGTGTGTGGGCATTCCCTCTCCTTCGACAAACTCAGGGTGACATCCCCGCTTCGACATTTTGCACCTTCGTCTGATTGCACAATGGTTAGTTCGAGCGGAGTCGAGAACAGGAAGTAAGTAAATATATTTTACTGATTAAACACCACGCTCTTTACCCAATTTTTTCCCCACTCAGCAAGTTCAGCCTCATTCCATAATTCAGGATAAAAAATACGTTTTTGGAAACGTGGAGGCAGATATTTTTGCCAGTTTGTTCCGCCTGTAGCGGCAATATCTTCCGGATCTTTTTGCAGATAACGAACCGCAGATTTGTAATGTGATAACACCCAATTGATATTTACATTCACATCCATCTGACGAAGTGCCAAAATTAATTTTTCGTTTTTCTGATCGGCCTCCGGTAACGATTTATATAAAGCTAATAAATTTTTATGCTTAAGTTTTTTTGCAAGTTCAATGAATTGTTTAGAATATTTTTCTTCAAATTGAATAAGTGTTAATGTTTTTTTACCTGTTGCAAGCTCTGTAGCTCCTGCTTTCCAGTAAATATGTTCGTACATTTTTTCAATATTATCATCACTTACTTCATCACTAAATGAATCACGAATATCTTTTGCAACAAGATTTTTAAATGCAGTTGAACAAATTTCAATCATACGATATTGTCCCGATTGGAAACCGCTTGCAGGTAGTAAACTCATTCGGAATTTTAAGAATTGATTAGGATCCATTCCGTCAACCATAATGTCAAATGATGTGATGAGTCCTTCAAAATAACGATTGATACGTGTTACACGATCAACGAAAAATTTAACATCCAGATTTTCTTTTTCTGCAAGTTGATTGTATTCGTGTAAGCTAAGTTTAAAATAGAGTTCAGTTATCTGATGATACATGATAAAAATTTCTTCATCAGGGATGTTTGTTTTTGGCGTTTGCAAACTCATTAACGTGTCGAGGTGAATGTAATCCCAATATGTCAAATAATCAGCATACAGCAATCCATCAAGATATGATGATAGATCTTGTCCCATCGACCTATATTTTTCATCCAATAATTTTATTTTTTCAATTATTTCCGGTTTTAACTCCATCGTATTTTATCTTTTTAAAATTTATGATGCAAGATAATTAAAAGGAGTAATTATTTGAAAAAAAATAAATAAAAAGCCCCGACTCTTTTTTTGAATCGGGGCAATTAAATTTTGTGAAATTGCTTAATCTATTTTCGCAACTGGATTTGCAAGACCCATATATTTAGCTAATTCAACTTTTACAGAACCAACTATAATATTTGCCTGTCCCATCACAGGGATATGGTTTTTATCATCAGATATCCATACTTTAAGATCCTCTTCATGTTTAAATATTCTACCTTTTTGTACGATAGGACAGAACTTTAAACATTTGAATGTTCCAACATCGGTAGTTACATTTTCACGACCCATAAATTTTATTTTTAATGGCCAAACTTCTTTGTCCATAAAACAGTTGATGGAATATATATTACCAACTTTAGCATTGGAAAAATCAATTGAACGTGCGTTATAAAATGCAGATAACATGTCTTGCATATTAGGTTCGATTGGAAAAACCTGACCGTTTTCAATACTTACTTTTTCGCTATAGTGATTAAAAATATAGTTCTGGTCAAATTTATATCCGCCTTCATCAACGTGTCTGACGAAAAGCCATGGAACAATTGATTTTTCATCGATATAGGTCTCATATCGGTCACGGACTTTGAAAAACCAATCAAAAGTTCCTTTTGAAACTCCTAATCCAACTACGTGTAAGGTTTTTCGCCCAGCAATTTCTTTAGCTTCGTCAGTAATAATAAGAGTGGCCATTCCGGCATCCATAATTCCATAATGTAAGCGATACGAAAGCAATTCGCCACGTTTAAAAGCTTCATTATTCAGAACAGGAAGTTCTTTACCCGGAATTTCGTTAGAGATCTGAGGTAAAGGTTTTTCAATCTGGAATGATAAACCGGCTGCGCCAGCTACCACTGCTAATCCTCCAATTAAAATGAACTTTTTCATGTGATTTGATTTTTGTTTTACTCAAGCTATCTTTCAAATGATGTGCCAATGTGTTTACTTTAACGTACAAAATGTTTGTTTGTTATAAAAATTTAGAGAAATATCAAGGAAATCTATTTCTGGTGCAACCTATTTATAAATAATATCATCTGTAAAAAAAGCACATTCGCCTAACTGTTTTTAATCTTCGTCTCAAATCGTTTTAACTAAATTTCTTAACTATACTATTACTATGAAAAAATCCTACTCAATTCTATTTGTTTGCTTACTATCATTTGGATTAAAAGCGCAGTATACACAAGGTGATTTAAGTGTAAATCTGCAGCCAAATGGAAGTCATGATATTAATACCTGTTCCTCCCAAGGGCAAATGATGTATATGGTAACAATTCAGAACTCTTTTGTAGGGGATTCAGTGAAACTTAAAGACATGAGTGGGAACCTGATATACCAGGAAGCAAATGTAACAGGACAAAACCCCTGGAGCTTGCTGGTTCCGAATTATTCTGCGTTTGGATTTGCACAGGACAATCAAGTTGTAGGCGGAAGCGTAACATTTTTTGGTCCGCCAACCAAACTGATTTCCGGACCCGATACCATTTACAATATACCGAATGGTTATGCTATTCCTGTGTCTAATCCATGTACTTATGGAAATGTAACGGGTAAAATATATATCGATTACAATAGTGATTGTTTGTATAATGGTACAGATGTTCCATTATCTTCCATCCCTGTTGCTTCCTCTGTTTCATTGAACAGTCCATCAACAAGTTCTACCTCGGCTTCAGGATACAGTAATGGTTCAGGAGACTATAACATGCAGGTTCAGGAAACCTGGATGACAGGTTACACAGCTAGCATTCCGGCTTACTATCAGTTTATATTCCCTTCTACAGCTTGTTCTCCCGGCTCTTATAGTTTTACGACATTACCACAATCCAACGTAAATTTTTCATTACAATGTACAAGCAATGTTGATGTTCAGTGTTATGCGGGTTCATCTGGAATTGTGCGTCCGAATGTTCCTTTTTATATGTTTCCGTCAGTAAGTAACACGGGTTGTGATTTAGCATCCGGACAATTAAAACTTATTTTAGATAATCGTGTGGTTTATAATTCTGCATTAAGTTCGGTTCCTGCCCCAACAGTTAGTGGCGACACATTGATATGGAACTATTCGAATCTGACTAATTTAACGGCCGGTGGATATTGGAATAGCTTATTTGCTCATGTTTATTTAACTCCAAATGCAACTGTAAACAGTGGAGATAATTTATGTTTCAGGGTGCTAACAAATGTGCCTGCTGCAGATCTTAATTCTTCAAATAATGATTTTTCATTTTGTTTACCAGTTGTAAATTCATACGATCCTAATTTTAAAGAAGTATCTCCAAAAGGGATTGGTTCAACAGGCGGTATTTATCAATTAACGGATACGGTTTTAACATACACCGTTCATTTTCAAAATACAGGAACAGCTCCTGCAATAAATATTAGTGTGATTGATTCGCTTGATTCTGATATTATTCCAAGTAGTTTAGAGATAGTAGGTTCAAGTCATAACGTTACTCCTCAGTGGATTGCAACAGGGGTTGTGAAATTTAATTTTTATAATATATACTTAGCCGATAGCACAAGTAATGAAATTGCTAGTCATGGTGCTATCACTTTTAGAGTGAAGAGACAAAAATTATTGCCTTATGGAACACAAATTAAAAATACAGCCAATATTTATTTCGATTATAATGCTGCTGTTGTTACTAATACAGTTCTCAATACTATTTTGAATCCTGCAGGCGTAACGGAGATTAATTTCAATAGCAAAGACATCAGCATTTATCCAAATCCATTTTCAGAAACTACAACATTTGAAATAAAATCAGAGAAAACAAATGAAAAATATACTTTTGAATTACTTGATGTATTAGGAAAAAAAGTGAGAACGATGAATGAAATTTCAGCAAAACAATTTACAATATCAAGAAATGGATTAGAAAATGGAATTTATTTTTATAAAATTTACAGTTCCGAAAGCATCGTTGGTGTTGGGAAGTTGATAGTGGATTAGGTGACAAATAAAAATATATTTGGTAGTTTAAGATTTTCTCACTTATATTTGCAGCTCGATAATTGAAACAATGAACAACAAGGTAAAACATAATTTTAAAGCAATCAACAACACAATGATGTGTTGTATGATGTGTATTTAATTTATGGAAAGCTGTTGAATCAACATATTTAAAATCAAATTTTAAAAAGGCTTTCCGAAAACGGGAAGCCTTTTTATTTTATAGCAAAGCAATAATGACAACAACATTAATAATCCAATTTTTAACTTTTAACATGATCATGTGTATGTGCTTTATGTGTCTGAGGATGCGGAAGGATTTCACAATGCGATATTGTAAAAGTTAAAACAATAAAAAGCAAAATGTAAAAGCCCTTCCGCAAATAGCGGAAGGGCTTTTTTTATTGTATGCAGTTATTAAAGAAGTTAGCGCACATATTTCGACAAACTCAATATGACCCGCGCGCAGTCAGTCTGAGTTTGTCGAAGACTTTGGTAAAGTAAATTTTTAAAAATTATTAATTAGCAAAACAGAATTATGGCAAATTTACTAGCAGGAATAAAAGATCCAAAAGAAGAAATAGATATTCTTGAACTGGATAAAAAAATAAAAGACTTCCGAAAAGGAACATTGAACGAAGACCGCTTCCGTTCATTTCGATTGTCGCGTGGAGTTTATGGTCAGCGACAGCCAGGTGTTCAGATGATCCGATTCAAATTGCCTTTTGGGAAAATTTCAAGCAAGCAGTTAAATATTATTGCTGATGCGGCAGATGAATATTCGAATGGAAATTTGCATTTAACTACTCGTCAGGACGTGCAAATATATTTTGTGAGTCTGGATAAAACGCCTGAACTATGGGCGAAATTAGAACAAGAGGATATTACATTGCGAGGTTCTTGCGGGAATACTGTTCGCAATATTACTGCTTCTGCAATATCAGGAATTGATCCCAAAGAACCTTTTGATGTTTCTCCTTATGCACAGGAGCTGTTCAAATATTTTTTACGAACGCCTTTTAGCCAGGAACTAGGGCGCAAATTTAAAATTGCATTTTCTTCAAATGACGATGATGATGCTTTCACATTTATGCACGATCTGGGATTTATTCCCAAAGTAAAAATAGTAGAAGGAAAAATCCTTAGAGGCTTTAAAGTGCTTATTGGCGGTGGTTTAGGTGCCCAACCTTTTTTAGCAAAAACAGCTTCTGAATTTTTGGAAGAAGATCAGGTTATTCCTTTTACAGAAGCCGTTATTCGCGTGTATGATCGTTACGGAGAAAGATTCAACAGGCAAAAAGCTCGAATCAAATATCTTATAAATAAAATTGGAATTGAGCAGTTGTTAAAATATGTGGAAGAAGAAAGAGCTGCATTGACTGTAAAAACTTTTGTTATCAATAAAGAGTTGATTTCTGTAAAACCAAATACAAAGGATATTTCATACACGACATTTAAGGTAAGCGAAAATCAAAAGTATAAAGACTGGTTAGCAACAAATGTTTTCGAGCAAAAACAACAAGGGTTTTATGGTGTAAATATTAAACTCTTTTTAGGGAATTTGAATTCAGAAACAGCACGTTCATTGGCTGATGTAGTAAATAGTTATGCTGCTGATGATATCCGAATAACTATTAATCAAGGCTTTTTACTCAAATTTATTCCAAAGTCAGCATTGCCTGCTTTGTTTAAAGCATTGGATAAATTAGGTTTTGCTGAACCAGGTTTTAACAGTGTTGCAGATATCACATCTTGTCCGGGAACTGCGACTTGTGCTTTAGGAATAACAAGCAGTACAGGCGTTTCAAAAGAACTTGAAAAAGTTATCAAAGAAGAGTATTCCGAATTAATTTACAATTCGGATATCAAAATAAAAATTAGCGGATGTATGAATTCTTGTGGACAACATAGTTTGGCACAAATTGGGTTTCACGGAAGTTCTATAAAAAATGGAACAGCAACCATTCCTGCATTACAATTGGTTTTAGGCGGAGGTGTTGTTGGAAATGGTGAAGGGAGAATTTCAGAAAAGATAATAAAAATTCCAACCAAACGAGCACCAAATGTTATACGAACATTGTTTGATGATTATGAAAAAAACTCAGAAAATGGAGAGCTCTTTAATACCTATTATGATAAAAAGGGTAAAGATTATTTTTATCAATTATTAAAATTATATGGCGATACAAGTTTACTTAAAGCTGATGAATACCTTGATTGGGGACATACAGAAGAATTTAGAACACAAATTGGTGTGGGTGAATGTGCAGGAGTGATGGTTGACTTGGTTGATACATTGATTTTCGAATCGGAAGAAAAGATCAATTGGGCAGAAAATGCTTTCAATGAAAATTTATTTGCAGATAGCATCTATCATAGTTACGCGGCCATAATAGGAATAGCAAAAGTACTGCTTATCGAGAAAGATATTTTCACCAATACTCACATTGGGATAATAAATGATTTTGAAAAACATTTTGTCATAACTTCTGAAATAGCCATAGATGGGACATTTAAAGATCTTGCTTTGCAAATAAATCAAAATGAGCCGTCAAAAGAATTTGCTGCTAAATATTTGAATGACTCAAAAGGGTTTTTAAAGAAAGCAAGACGAATGCGAGAAAAAAAATCCAGATTAGAAACAAGTAAAAATTAATATTAAATAATAAATAAGAATGGAAACGGAAACAAGAAAATATCCCAAATTAACACTTGTCGGGGCAGGCCCTGGAGATGTTGATTTAATTACTGTAAAAGGAGTTGAAGCGATCGGCTCTGCAGATGTAATTTTATATGACGCATTAGTCAACAAGGAATTATTAAAATACGCGCCTTATGATTCATTAAAAATTTATGTAGGAAAACGTAAGGATAAACACACATACTCACAAGATGAAATAAACTCATTGATTGTAGAGTCTGCGTTTTCAAAAGGACATGTTGTTCGTTTAAAAGGAGGTGATTCATTTGTGTTTGGAAGAGGATATGAAGAGTTGTCATATGCTCAATCGTTCGGTATTGAAACATCCATTGTTCCCGGAATATCAAGTTCTATAGCTGTTCCTGAACTTCAAGGAATTCCTGTTACAAATCGAGGGACAAGTGAAAGTTTTTGGGTAATTACGGGTACCACGAGTGATGGTAAAATATCTGCTGATATAGCACTTGCTGCAAAATCAAGCGCAACAGTTGTTGTATTAATGGGGTTGAATAAATTAAATGAAATTATTGCTGTATTTAAAAATGAAGGCAAGCAAAATACCGCTGTTGCGGTTATTCAAAATGGATCTTTGCCTAGCGAAAACAGTGCAATAGGCACAATTGAAACGATAGGGGAAATTGTGAGGGAAGAAAAAATAGGCGCCCCTGCAATTATTGTAATTGGTGATGTAGTTAAATTGCATCCTCATTTTTCACAGAGTTTAATAAATTCGAACTACTTAACCAATTAAAATCATAATTTTGATACTTAAATTCACGATATATTTGTGAATTAAAAAAAGCCAAAAGTTAATGTCAACAACCAATACTACACATCAAACAATTAATGCAGAAAATCATCTGTTTCCCGTCTTTTTGAAGATGGATCAGTTGCGTGTTTTGATTGTTGGAGGCGGAATAATTGGATTGGAAAAGGTTTCTGCAATTTTGAATAATAGTCCGAAAACTCAAATTACACTTGTTGCTTTAACTATTAAGCCGGAAATTGTTGATTTGCAAAAGAAATTCAGCAACCTTACAATTGAACATAAAGCTTTTGCGTTAAGCGATTTAGATGAGAAGGATTTGGTAATTGCGGCTACTGGTGACAGAACTATTAGTGAACAAATTCGAAAAGAAGCAACCAGCCGAAAATTATTAATAAATGTAGCTGATACGCCTGATCTATGTGACTTTTATTTGGGTTCCATTGTACAGAAAGGAAACTTAAAAATTGCAATTTCTACAAATGGAAAATCACCAACATTAGCAAAGCGAGTAAAGGAAGTTTTAAATGAAAGCATTCCAGAAGAAATAAATCATGGCATTGAAAACCTGAATAAACTTCGCGCACATTTAAAAGGTGACTTTGCAACAAAAGTAAAGTTGTTGAATAAAGTAACAGATGTTTTTCTTGATAAAAAGGAGAATGTGAAACATGTTTTTTACAAGCGCATTTTCATGATGGCAATCTATTCACTATCAGTGATAGGAATAATGTTGTTTGGCCATTTGCTTTTTACGTTAATGCCATTAACCACCATTGGTGACTACTTTTCCGGTTTAGCAACAAGTTTAGATTCTTCCGTTTTAATTTACATGTTATGTGGTTTTGCAGCACAGATGATTGATGGGGCATTGGGCATGGCTTATGGAGTAAGTGTTACTACTTTTTTAATGAGCCTTGGGATACCAGCAATAACGCCAGCTGTTGCTAGTGCAAGTATGCACGCTTCTGAAATATTTACTACAGGTACATCGTCATTGGTTTATATTTATTATAAAAATGGTATTATGAAAAAAGTTGTAAGATTAACTGATTCAGTTTTGATGGAGATTGTAAAAAAAATTATAAAAGAAGATGAGGGAAATGATGATGAAAAAATCCTGTCATATATTAAAACAAAAATGAAAGGTTTAAAGAGAGAATCGTA
>CAIXIP010000277.1 GCA_903919535.1 uncultured Bacteroidota bacterium
ATCATCGAAATATTTGAAAAGGAAGAGAAAAAAACTGAAACACCATCAACTATCGAACAAACCAAATAATATTTTTTATGAAAAATCTACTATTATTTATAATCGCAATTGCCTCAATAACTTCCTATTCGCAGACACTTGAGCCAACAGAAATACTCGCACTTTTAAAAGTTCAAGTTGTAAATGATAAGGCTAAAGCACTAGAAGGTGAAAAAGTAAGCTTTGTTGCAACCAAGGATAAAAAAGTTTACTCAGGAATTACAAAAGCGGATGGGAAATTTCAGCTTTTGGTTCCTAAAGGAGATAAATATAAAGTTCAATACAAAGCAGTTGGTGGAAATGAAGATTACAACACTTTGGATATGCCAGCTGTTGAGGGGCAAATAGAGTTTGAATACAAATTGACGATAGTGCCACCCAAAATCTACACATTGGATAACGTTTTTTTTGATACAGGAAAAGCAACATTAAAACCTGAATCATCAAAAGAACTGAATGAACTGGCAGAATACATGCAACTAAAAAAGTCAATGGTTGTTGAAATTGCTGGTCACACCGATAATGTTGGGAATAAAGATGCCAACCAAAAATTATCAGAAGACAGAGCTAATTCGGTTAGAAATTATCTGATCAAAAAGGGAATTACTGCCGAACGCATTGTTGCGAAAGGTTATGGTGATACACAGCCTATTGCCGATAATACAAGTGATGCAGGGAAACAAAAAAATCGTAGAACGGAAGTAAGGACAATAAAGGAGTAGGAAGTTTAATTGTTCCTACTCTGTAAACTTATAACCTACACCGCGGACTGAATGGAAATGTATCGGCTCTTTTTGATTGCTTTCAAAATATTTTCTGAAAGCAAGAATATAATTATCTATAGTGCGAGAAGTTGGAAACACATCTGTTCCCCAGACAACATCTAGAATTTCTTCGCGGGAAACAACTTCTCCCTTTCGTTGAATAAGCAGTTTCAATAATGCAATTTCACGTTTTGTGATCTCTGTTTTTTGTCCGTTTACCCCTTTTATTTCGTAGGTTATAAAATTAATTTCATTTCCACCAAAAGTGTAAATCTCTAATTCTTTATTTTCTTCCTTTGCAGGACTGCTGCGTTTGATAAGAATTTGGACACGCAATAATAATTCTTCGAGATTAAATGGTTTTGTTAAATAATCGTCAGCTCCCAGTTTCAGTCCTTGAATTCTATCTGCACTTGATCCTTTCGCTGTTAAAAACAATACGGGAAGTTTGGTGTTTTCTTTTCGAATTTCTTCGCACACATCAAATCCGCTCATTTCAGGAAGCATAACATCTAATATCACTAAATCAAAAATCCCTTTACGGAATTCCTTCAGTGCTTCAATTCCGTTAATTGCAGGCGTTACTGTGTAGTTTTCTAGCTCCAGATTTAACTGAATTGTTTTTAAAAGATGTTCTTCATCTTCAACTAAAAGGATTTTTTTCTGACTCATAATTTGCTATAAAAGTAGTGAAAAATAATACTGTATTTCAT
>CAIXIP010000278.1 GCA_903919535.1 uncultured Bacteroidota bacterium
TCACTGCAACCTATAAATGAAGTTTGTACCAATCGAATTAAAAAAATAGAAAAACTACAATGACAGAAAATAAAATAAAAATTACTGAAATAAGAGAATATTATACAGTAAAAAGGAAAGAAAAAAATAAAGATGGAGAATTAGTAGAGGTAGATAAAACATTTTGGAGATATAAGGAGATTAACTATGTAACAGGTTGGGCTCGTTTCGGACATTTTTTATTAGATCGTGTTTTTTACTACATCCTTGCAATAATTGTTGGAGTAACATTAGGCGGTATTATTGGTATATCTGGTGGTGCAGAATGGTTAGGCTCCATAAATGAAAGAGTTATTGACATCGTATTTTATCTCACCCTTTATCCTGGTTATTATTTATTATTTGAATCTACGTCACAATCTAGCTTGGGGAAATTGATCTTAGGAAGAGTAGTCGTAGATGAATACGGTGAAAAACCAACTTTCAATCAAATACTAGGTCGTTCCTTTGCTCGTATTGTACCTTTTGAACAATTCTCTTGTTTCTCTGCTAAGGGTTGGCATGACGACTGGAGTAATACATTTGTGATTCGTAAGAAGGACCTGGAAGAATTAAAAGTTTTAGTGAGATTGCAGGAATATTTAACTGAAGATCAAAAAGCAAGTAAGGCAGAATAATTTTTATTCATGGTTATCTTTTTACTACGTTCGCGATTTTATTAAAACCATTGTCATGCATTAAAATGTTTTTATTTGTTTATTACTTTCTATATTGTTGATAATTTAATTTGCTTCCCCCCGAATAGCAATAATCAATTAAAATTATGCCAATTCGCAATAAATAATTTGCTTGTCAATTTGCTTTAGGTGTCTACCAATTAGGTTTTTTTGTCGATTAAAATACTTTTAAGCGCTTCGGTTTTATTCAAAAAAATGTTATTAAAAATGTCACTCGCCTTTCTGAAAGCTAATTTTCAGCTCTTTTTCCTATCACAAAAATTTGCTTTTTATTTTTCGATTATTAAATTTACGGGTCTCTAAACTAAATTTATTCGAAATATGAAAAAAATTACGCTCATTTTTTCGTGCATCATTGCTGCTAATAGCTTGTTTGCCCAAAAGAATAAAAACTCTGAAAAAACGGTATTAATACCATGTTCTGAGTTTCATGAAACCAGACCTCTAAGTGAGATTTTTGCCAATAATCCGGTTGATTACTCAATTCTTAAAAAAGGAGAATCTGAAGATCGAGATAATCGCAAAGCTCAAAAATTTCGTTACTCTATTAAAGATGGTGCTCAATATGGAAATGACGCTTCCACTGTGCAAAAAACAATGGGAGATGTCCCAACAAAGGCTCCAATAGTAAATTTTGCAGGTCAGGTTGCAACAGGCTTCCGACCAATGGATCCAAGTGGCGCGGTTGGCCCCAACCATTATGTGCAAATGATCAATTCAACCACTTTTAAAATTTTCAATAAAACAGGAGGCGTTCTACTTACCGGTACATTCGGAAGTTTATGGACTCCCGCAACTGGAAATTCAGGTGACCCTATAGTATTGTATGATAAAGCAGCTGATCGTTGGTTCATGAGCCAGTTTGGTACAAATGCTGATAAAAAAATATATATAGCTATTTCAAAAACAAATGATCCTACCGGGGCATATTATACATACACGTATACATCTCCTGCTTTTCCTGATTACCTGAAATTTTCAGTTTGGCAGGATGGTTATTATATGACATCCAATCAGGCACAAAAAGTTTTTTGTTTTGAACGAACTGCAATGATCGCTGGAACACCAACTGCAAGATCCTTATACACAAGCTTTGCTCCTCCACAAGGTACCGGATTTTTTGTTCCATTGCCTGGTGATGCAGGGGACGGTACATTACCTGCAATTGGCACTCCATGTCCAATTTTTTCCTATTCTGATAATGGTTGGGGAGCTGGTTTTTCTGATGCTGTAAACATTTATCAAATGGCTGTTAATTGGGTGCCTACCCTTCCAACAGCAACCATCACTTTAGCCGCAAATGTAGCTACTGCAGCATTTGATGCCACTTACAATGCTTCCTGGAATGACTGTGTTCAACCTGGTACTACTACAAAACTTGATGGTATTGGAGGTGTTTGTACCTTCAGAGCTCAATGGAAAACATGGTCGGGATACAATACTGTTGTTTTGAATTGGGGAGTACAAATAAGCACAACACAAAGAAGTATCAAATGGTGTGAACTACGCCAAAATCAATCAACAGGAGTTTGGTCAATGTATCAGGAAGGGATTTATACACCTGACGCTTCTACACGTTGGTTAGGAAGTATTGCTATGGATAATAATGGTTCCATTGCACTTGCTTATTTAAAATCAGATGCAACTTCAATATACCCGAGCTTATGTTATGCTGGTAGAAGAACTTGTGATCCACTTGGAACGCTCCCTGTTACCGAAGTTGTTGCCAAAGCTGGTTCAAGTTCACAAACAGGCGTGAATCGCGTTGGTGATTATTCTCAAACAGTTCTTGATCCTGATGGCGTTACATTTTGGCACACTGGCGAATATATGTCAACAGGTGGAGCAGCTGCAACTCAAATTTATTCTTTTCAGCTAGCTCCATGCGCGAATGCTGCTAGTGTATTAATTGCACAAACGGCAGGAACAAATCCTGCCTGCCCAGGATCTTCAGTGACTTTTACTGCAACTCCCACAAATGGAGGAACAACTCCTGTTTATCAATGGCAGGTAAATGGTGTGAATGCAGGCACAAACAGTCCAACTTTTACAAGCACTACATTAGCAACAGGCTCAATCATTACGTGTATTATGACATCCAATTTAGTTGGTGTTACAGGAAGTCCTGCTACGTCTAATGCAATTACAATGGTAATTAGTAGTTTAACTCCTACTATTTCAATATCAGGTAATAATACTGTTTGTGCAGGTGCATCAACAACATTTACAGCAATCACCACAAATGGAGGTACGTTACCGGTTTTCCAATGGCAAGTAAATGGCGTAAATGCTGGAACAAGTAATTCTAGTTTTACTTCATCAACATATATTAACGGACAAATAGTAACTTGTATATTAACTTCAAATGCTGCTTGTTTAAGCACCACCACTGTTACATCAAATTCAATTACAATGGTTGTGAAGCCTATTCCTGCAACTCCTACTGCTGGAAGTAATTCGCCAGTTTGTGCCGGGACAGTAATTACTTTGAATACACCAACAGTTGCAACGGCAACTTATAGCTGGACTGGCCCGAATACTTTTACTTCAACGGCACAAAACCCGAGCACAGCTGCTTCAACGTTAGTTATGGGCGGTACATATTCGGTAACAGTTACACAAACAGGTTGTACTAGTTTAGCAGGAACAACAACTGTTGTTGTTAATCCTGCACCAGCAACTCCAACTGCAGGAAGTAACTCTCCAGTTTGTAGTGGAACAACTATTAATCTTAATACAGCAACTGTAGCGGGAGCAACTTATAATTGGACTGGTCCGAATACATTTGCATCAACATCTCAAAATCCAAGTACAGCAGTTTCAACCGCTGCAATGGCTGGGACTTATTCATTAACTTTAACTCAAGCAGGTTGTACAAGTGCTGCAGGAACAACAACTGTAGTAGTTAGTGCAACACCTGTTGCTGCATTTACAGCAACACCATTAACAACAACATGTTCTGGTTTTGTTCAGTTTACTGATAATTCAACTGGTACGCTTACTTCTTGGTTATGGAATTTTGGTGATGGACAAACAGCAACAACACAAAATCCATCTCATACATACACTACAAGCGGTAACTATACTGTAACATTAACGGGTACAAATGGATGTGGAAACAATCAGATTATAAAAACAAATTATATTACGATCAATGTTACTTCAACTCCTGTTGGTGTGGATAGTGCAAGATGTGGACCTGGTACTTTGGGTCTTTCTGCAACAGGATCGGGTGTTCTTCATTGGTTTAATGCTGCTTCGGGAGGAACAGATCTTGGAACAGGAACAAACTTTACTACTCCAAGTATAAGTACTACAACACCATATTATGTTGAAGGCCATATTGTTTATCCAAGCCAATATGTTGGCCCACTTACTACTGCTGCTGCAGGTACTTATTCGAATACTGCTTATACACTTACATTTGATTGTTTAGCTGCAAGTACACTGGTTTCAGTAGCGGTTGATAAACAAGCTGCAGGTACAATTTTGATTAACTTAACAAATACTGCTGGTACAGTATTGCAATCAGGAACATATACAGTTCCTGCAGGAGCAAGTAGAATAACTCTTAATTGGCCATTGACTGTTGGAACCGGATTAAAATTAGTAGGTCCGGCAGGAGGTATGATTTGGCGCCTTTCTACTCCAGGTACTTTCCCTTATACCTTAGCAGGACTAGTAAGTATTACAACTTGTAGTAGTACAACTCGTTTTGGGTCATTTTACGATTGGGAAATCAGAAAGCCTGATTGTGTGAGCCCAAGAACTACTGTGAATGCGATTATTAATTCTGTACCTACAACTCCAACAATTTCGCAAGTTGGCTTAGTTTTAACATCAAGTTCAGCAATTGGTAATCAATGGTATTTGAACGGTGTAATCATTCCGGGAGCAACGTCTCAAAATTATACTATTGCTGCAAATGGAAACTATACAGTTATTGTAACTGCTAATGGTTGTTCTTCTGTTGCTTCAACACCAGTTGTGATGATAAATGTTGGATTAGCTTCTGTTGATAATACATATGAATTTAGCATCTATCCTAATCCGAATGACGGAAACTTTAATGTTTCATTTACATCTACTGAAAGATCAACTTATACATTAGAGTTGATAAATGCCTTAGGTCAATTGATCTATAAAGATGTGTTAACTGATTATACTGGAACGTACTCTAAAAAAATGAATGTCACTGAATACGGAAAAGGTGTTTACACTATTAGTTTAACTAATTCAAAACGTGAAACTGTAAAGAAAATTATCGTTTATTAATTTTTAGATATTTTCATTTAAACACCCTTTGGATCTTTTTCAAAGGGTGTTTTTTTGTATCTAAAATCTTGTTTTTAAACTGTTTCGACCAATTGATAGTATTCTGTAGTAACAAAAAA
>CAIXIP010000279.1 GCA_903919535.1 uncultured Bacteroidota bacterium
CTTACCTGATGTCTTAATAAAGCAAGGTTAGTTTTAAGTTGTTCTTTTTCTGCATCCTTTCTCCGTTTTTCTTCATCTGACCATTTATACACAAGTTCAATGGCTGTGCTTGATCCAATAATAAGAATTGCCATAATCAAATTGTTGAAAATGTTTCCAAGAACTGAACCTTGAGCAAAAGCCGATTCAGGATGGAGATTATCATGGTGCATTCCAATATCAGGTATGTTAGGCAACATGAACGTATTATGTAGAATGAAATCAATTATTGTAACTAACAATATTGTAAAGGAGAGTGTTATTGCATATTGCGACTTTTTATTATTGAAAAGAAGTTTAGGCACCAGAAAATACAGATTTATTAAGAACAAGATGAAGAATAAAAAGAGGTTGGTCCAGTCACCAATCATTCTATGCATACTTTGATCATTTATATCCTGCATATTTCTTAAATAGGGACTCAAAAAGACGAGCGCCCAGATAAAAAAATACGAGATAATAAATATTCTTTTGATTTTTAACATGATGAAAGCTATTTTAAAATTGTATTTTATAAATAAAATTCGGGAAAAAGCCCAGCTGATAAGCAGTGCTTATAGACCGGCTTCTGTCATCGTACTCTTGAGAAAATACATTTTTATTATTTGTTATGTTTTGTAAATCTAATGAAAATGATTGTGAAATTTTCTTAGAATGACTGTTAAGAGTTATTCCAATTTTAAAATCTAATCTGAAATAAGTTGCATAGTAATCAGAAAAAACATCGGTAGAATAAACACCGTGACCAATTGCCTCTGATGCACTTAAATCTATTGGCGTGTATGCTCGACCGCCTGCATTTGTAATTTTTATATCGGAACTGATTCTATTTCTTTTATCGCTGCCAACTTTCCATTCTTTCCCCCCGAGTAAATTAAACACGTAACGTCCATTAAATGCTGTATTTCTTTCTATTCCATCGCTTCCTTTATATTTTGAATTATATAGAGATGATGTGAACAGCGCATAATACCCTTTGCTAAAGAATTTCTCGATAGTTAATTCTATCCCATAGTTTATTCCGGTCCCTTTGTTTGTTAAGCTATCTTCTAAATCTGTTTTAAAACCGGCACCTGTATTAAGCATTGAATAAGAACTTGAAAAAGTATTTACGGGCACATTGTAAATAGATTGATAATATACTTCTGCTTTTAAACGCCAGTCATCAAATGGTTGCAAATCATACCCTAAAACAAAATGATGACTTTTAGTGAAATCAAGATTCTTATTATTATAAACATAAGAACCATCAATCAGTTGAGTTTGTAAAAAATAAACATTTATGGGTTGCATCTGCGAATGGAGTCCATAACCCAAACTAAAACTATTCTTATTATTGATTTCGTATTTCAAACCTAAACGTGGTTCAACAGAAATAGAATTGTTTAAGAAAAACAATTGGGAATGTACACCTGCATTTAAAGTGAGTTTTTCGCTAAAACTATATTTTGCATGTATGTATGCTTGCGCTAAACTGGTATAACTGTTATAATCCCAGATCTGTGTCCAATTATCTATACTTCTTTCTTTTGTTCTGTAATACAAATTCAAACCGATCAATTCATCCTGAATTCCAATCTTCACAAATAATCTTGAGTTTATTTTTGAATTGAAACTTGTTGCAAAATTATTTCCTGTTTTGGTAACATTATTTTCTTGTTTTGTGAAGTTAGTATTCGTTGGCCGATCAAAACTATAATCAGTTTGATCCGTTTTTGAATAGTTTAATCCAATGGTGGAAATAAAATAAGATTTAGTGTTTACTTTTTTAAAGTGGTTAATGCCAATAATTCCAATTTTACTACTTAGATCATGTCCATCTCTTCCTCCATACATTGATCCTGAATTTCCACCTGTTATTTCAATTTTACTTGTTGCCAAAATTCCAAACAAAGTAAATTTACCCAATTTGGTATTTCCGCTGTTTATATTGAATGATAGATCCTGAAAAGATGGTGTGGAGGTTGTGCCAATATTGATGCCAATAGCTTGTGCAACGCCCGCTATTGCATAACGATAACCCACTAAATAGGACGCTCCGTTTGCTTTGTTTATTGGTCCTTCTGTTGTTGCTTCTAAACCTGTAATAACACCAAGTTGCAATGTTGTTTCTCTTTTTTGAGAATTGCCATTTCTAAATCCCAAATCAAAAACACCTGCGGTGGCATTGCCATATTCAGCAGGAAAAGCTGACGTTAAAAAATCTGAACTTTTTAATAAATTAGTATTTAGTGCACTTACAGCTCCACCAGTTGTACCTACCGTTGCAAAATGATTAGGATTGGTAACATTCATTCCATTAATTCGCCACAAAACACCTACCGGAGAATTGCCTCTAATTACAATATCATTTCTTGAATCATCTGGGGCACTAACTCCAGCAAAGTTAGCTGCTAATCGTGCAGGATCGCTTCGCCCTCCGGCATAACGATTCACCTCCTCCATCGAAAATGTGCGCGCACTGATAGATGTTAAATTGTTAATTGTTTTATCTTTTTGATTACCATTTATTTCAATCTCATTCAATTTAACAACAGTTTCTTCGAGTCCAATTTCCAGAATAGTTTCTTTGCCGGATGTTACAATTACATTGGGAATAACTACCACTTTGTAACCAATGAACAACACTTTTATTTCATACCTATCAGGCGAAAGGTCTGTTAAAAGATAGTTTCCATTTATATCAGTGGTGGTTGATTTATTCTCATTTCCATTGATTATTTGAACAACAACTCCTGGCAGTGTTGTTTGAGAATGCTTATCAATAATAACTCCTCGTATGTTTTGTTTATTATTTTGCGCAAATGATAATTGTATTAGAAAGAGAAAAGTGAGAAGCAAATATTTTTTCATGTTTTTATGTTGTGTTAAGTAAATTATTTCTTTCTAAATCCGAGAGCAATTTCCAGAACTCCAATTATGGTTTGCCATCTTTCGGTTCTTTGGGGCGTAAGGTCATTTCAAGCTCCAGGTATTTAGGAAATAAAGCAACAGGAATAACACGTTGCACTTTATCGTCCCTTATTTTTGCTAGTGCGTCAACCTTTGATTTTTCAGGCCTCACAGGAGGCTTTGCAATCTTATCCATCTCATCAAAAAAATCTTTAAATGCACCCAACACTTTCACAGTTTCTGTATTATTGAGTTTAATTGGCTGGCAAATTTTTTCATTCACCATTTTTATACGCTCTTCTATGCTTGGCAGTCTCATTTCTCCTTTTCCGGGTTGGGCAACGCAAATATTTGCTATCACAATAAAAACAATGCATAAAGCCATTCTTGCTATTCTGTTCATCATTATTCTTTTATAAATTTATTAGTAATCACAGCCTTTTCTGTTATAAAATTCACAACATAAATACCTGATGGGAAATTGCTTGTTTCTACTGTTATTTTAGATGGCATAGTCACGTTTTCTGAATATACAAGTTGACCAATGCTATTATAAATTTTCAAACTTGCAATTTGATTTAGAACTCCGCTCAAGTCAATAGATAAATAATCGTGCGCAGGGTTCGGATAAATATTTACAGAAGTATTGTTGTGGTCAAAATTATTTATTCCTGATGAGGGATTAACATATCTTACCAATCTGGCATAATTATAAATCCTTACAGCGTCTCCCTGAGGTGCATTAGCATTGTAATATCCATTTCCATTATGTGTATATCCTGTAAAACTTCTTGGTTTCGGATCGCTTCGCTCACATCCTGCACCATGTATATCAGTCCAGCCTAAACCGAAACCAGTGAAATAGCCCATAGCTCTTCCGAAGCATACATAAGTGGCACTTGCTCCGTTTGTCTGTGATTGCCCCGAAAAAGTAGTGTTGCTCCAATACCATGGATAATCCGTTACACCTCCTTCATTGGTAATTTGAGTGCAGTTGAACATCGGGTTTATCGCTGCTGAACTCGTTGTTGCCGGGGAACGGGTATAATCCACTATACTTTGCAATTCTTTAACATCAGGTAAACGCCAATCCGAATATCCTGCATAAGTCAAATTTTCAGCATAACTTAATGCGTCCTTCCACAAAACACCTGTCCCGTTATCGTTTTGCATCCACATCAGTCCGGTAGCATTATCCGTAATTGTTCCGTTTCCGTTATTAACGAATTGATTTGTTCCATACGCTGTATTGCCGCGAACATATAATACATAATAATGCTTTGTTTGTCCATCTTCTGGAACAGTGTAGGTAGTAGGATATCCTTTAATTCGTCCATCAATAAAATTGAACCCAAACATAGTTTCCAACATTCCAAATGTTGTGCTTACGTATTTTGTAGAAGATACAATTTGACCATCAATAACCCGTTCTGTTCCTAGGTCGCCATGTGATAGAGAGTTCACGTCACCATAACCGACAGAGAAATAGTTGGTATCAATAAATTTCATACAAGTAGACTGCCCCGGACCCGGCTCATATCCATAAAACATAGCAATAGAATAAAGCTCTTTAATTGTTGGTAAACGCCAGTCGTTATAACCGCCCGTGTGACAGGTTGCTGCGCTATCTATTGCCTCATAATAGGTCAGTTTATCATAAAAATTAATTGCTCCATCACCTGTTCTGTCCTCGCTTTGTTGCCACATCAGCCCCGTTACATTGTCGGTTACTGTGCCATTCCCATTGTTGGTATAAGACCGCATGGTTCCGGGATGATTTGAATTCTGACCGAAGAATGCTTGCCCCGAAGTAGGCATTATAATAACACCAGTTGTGTCGTATGATATTGTTTGGCCTGTTCCTACTATTGAATAAGTGTTGGTTTGGCTTAATCCAATAAAACTTGTCATTATTATTATGCAAATACTTATAATAAGTTTTATTGCGATTGATTTGTTGGCCGATTTATTCATGAAGTTTATATTTTTTTGTTAATATCAAACAAAAGTAAAACGCATGTTGCCTTTCAAAAAACATAATCTCTCAATGACATTATTGTATCACCCAATAATAGGTTTTTACCTCTGAAGTTGTTTTGTTCGCAAAGCTAAATTCCTTATTTATCTAGAGGGTTAGTGGAAAATAAAAACCTGACTTCTCATAATTTGCATGAAAAATTCTGTTATCTGGGGTAAGTCGGACTTAACCTTAATTAATTTCATTATTAATTCGCTTAAATAAAATTGCTAACTGTTTCAAATCCAGCCAAAAAGAGTTCGATAATAAGTCTTTAGATTCCACCAAAATAAAGTGTAGAAAAATGATTTTTTCTACACTTTATTGTTTTTGAAAAGTTACTTTAATTTTAATTTAAAACTCCGTATCCTTTATTAAAGGGAATATTTCCATAGATTTTTTTAATTGATAAAGAGGGAGTGTGGGCATCAATTGATTCACTTTAGCTTCATCAATATTTTTAAAAATAAGTATTGCACCATTTTTGGTTTGCCTTAAAAATAGCTGATCTAAAAAACCTTCCTCTTTCCATTTAGCAACCACTTCACGTTCTTTTTTTATGATTTCCTGAAAATTTCCAGGAAGATTTTTGGTGTCTATTGTTAAGATTACTAATATTCTGTTCATGTTTTTAATATTTAAATTTTACAAAATTATTTTATTAATCGTTCTAAAGGTTCAGAATGTACTTCATTTTTACAAATACATTAATATGAAATGGGTCTTTAAAAACCCATTCTTCAGCTTCTTCTCTTGATTTTACATTTAGCATAATATCCCAACAGTGAGTCCCATTGCGTTAAATTTAGATGGTTTATCTGCATACGCTTTCTTAAGCAGCTTCAGCGATATGCGTTCTTCTGCTTGTATAGTTTGAATGAGGGTTCTTATCTCATCCATACAGATCTCGCCTTGCCGGACAATTACTAATTGCTGCACAGTTACAAATTTTTTTTGTTTTTTTAATTTAATAATCCGAACTGACAATTTAATTGCTTCATTAATCAGCTTTTTCAACGTATCCAATTTTTGCAGCTGTTGGATATTAACCGTAGTAAGATTGCTGATATTTTCGAAATGGTTGTCAATATCTTTAGTTGCGTCAATAAAGGGCTGAAGGAAAGGGGGATCGTCCGTAATTATATATCCTCTGGTGCTTAAAACAATATCCTGAGCTTTAGAAAGCACTTCGCCTGATTCAAAAAGAACTTCCCGTGTATGCTGCACCCATTTCTCCGTTTCTTTTACTGCTAGAGCTGTCTTGTAGGTATGCATACCGGCTGCCATAATCACTAAAAGTATTATGAAGAAAAAAAAAGATATTATTCTAACTACGTTTAGTTTCATGTGTTTGTATAATGCTGCTTATTTAATTATTTTCATATTCGTACTTATTGAAGATGTTATTCATTTAAAAAAAACCTAAAAAGTGCAATAGCGAATTAAAAGAAAAACAAGAATCCCTTTTTCACCTTTCGTGTTTATCAGATAGATGCTCGAAAACGGATACTGTAAGCATCAATAAGAACATACCATAAAAAACATCTTCAAACGGAATGGTAAGTATTCTGATTCCTAAATTTTGATTGTTATTGTACCACACAATTGGTTCATTAAGTCCTGTGCCGGTTAAAAGACCGTTTACAATAATAAAAGGGATCAACAAAATAAAGTAAGAAAAATAAAATTTATGCAACCACTTAACCCGAAAAATATATTTTAAAAGCAAAATAAAACCTGCCAGTGCACCAAAAGTAACAGAAGTGTAAAGCCTGTTGTAATTCATAACAGCATAAACTGTAAGAAATAGTAAGAATGAGATAGAGATATGTTTTTCAAATTTTATAAAGCGATCCATTCTCATAAATTTATTAAAGCAATAATAGGTGAAAACGCAAGCGTATGGGATACAGATAAAGAACAAAACCTCTTCTACTGGAAGGCCTATAAAATTAACACCTAGCACATAATTACTATTGAATCCCCATACGCCTAAATGTGTAAATAAAATATCCCAAGGGATAAAAACAACTAGAGCAAAAAGTATTGCGGGAAAAAGGGAGCTAAACTTTTTATAGAATTGAATTTTTGGATGAAATGAAAATAGAAACGGAACAATTACCGATGCACTATCTATAATGAGGTATAACTGTTTCATTTGGGGTTAGCTTTAAGGGACGCTTTGAAATATTTTATGGGCACCCATAACATGCCAAAAGATTCACCATCGTGTTTTGCTAAATGCTTGTGGTGCATTTTATGCGCTCTGCGTATGGCACGCAGGTATGCCGAATCAACTTTTTTAAACGCGTTAAAGCGCTGGTGAATAAGAATTTCATGCACTAAAAAATAAGTCGCACCATATAAAGTGATGCCACAGCCAATCATTAACAAAGAATTTGAATAATATAAACTTCCAAAAAACAAACAAAGTATGCCGGGTATCGCAAATATTAAAAAGAAAAAATCGTTCTTTTCAAAAAAACCTTCCGTCTCTTTTTGATGATGGTCCTTGTGTAAAAACCATCCAAAACCATGCATTATATACTTATGTGCAAGCCATGCCACACATTCCATACTTAAGAATGCAACTAATAATATAGCGATGTTGGTTAAAAGCTGTATCATGATATTGTTAATGAATCAATTTTAATTTCTTCCATTGTTAAAGAGTTTATCAACTGATCAAGAGCTAATTTTAACCAGGCTGTGTAAAGAGTAGGATTAATATTGATATCTTTTTTAAGCGCATCAATATCCATCCATTTCCATGCATTGGCTTCGTTTTCGTTAATAACAGGTTCATCATCGCAATACCCTATAAACACATGATCATATTCATGTTCAATTAGACCATTCTCCAATTCAGCTTTATAAATAAATTTAGAAACCGCTGTTAAATCACAGGAAATACCCATTTCTTCAATTAACCTTTTATGAGCGTATACTTCTGTTAATTCGTT
This sequence comes from uncultured Bacteroidota bacterium, assembly GCA_903919535.1. Classification (GTDB taxonomy): domain Bacteria; phylum Bacteroidota; class Bacteroidia; order 2-12-FULL-35-15; family 2-12-FULL-35-15; genus 2-12-FULL-35-15. Next base: position 7,912 of record CAIXIP010000279.1, read on the forward strand.
TGCAATGGGGTGACTGCAGCAGGTATTGGTCCATAACCCACCAGAATGGTATTTATCTAATGCTCTTTGCTGCATCAATAATTGACCTCGATTATTAAAAATAAATATTGAAAAAGCACGATGAAGTATTCCTTTTTGATGAGCCTCCAGTTTATGCATCAGCCCAATTTGTTCGTCATTTTCATTTACTAAAATAACATGTGTGTTCATTTGCAAATTATTTTTTCGTTAGTGTTACATGAATTGAAGTCAGCACCTATTTCCATTTTGTTTTTTTAGATAGAGATCGATTAATGCGCTCCATGCATTGTTTTAATTAAAGTTCAGTGCATAACACTCATAATAAATTTATCTGGTTTCTTACAAGTGAGTTAAACATTAAGCTGAATTTATTAAGATTCGGAATTCGAATTCTTGCGTTCATTACTTTTTCAGCTGGAGTTTGTTTTATTTTTAAAAAAAGTTTTTTATAATAATAGTATGCTAAATAAACGCCTCCCCTTGATCCTGATGGAAGAATTTTTATTCCTAAAAGAGCATGCTGAAATTCTGCTTCTATCTCCCCTTCTATCCTACTTTTTTCAATGTGTGAAAATTGCTCGAAATTCACTCCCGGAAAATAAGTTCTACCAAGTATTGTATAATCGGCTTGAATATCTCGTAAAAAGTTAACTTTTTGGAACGCAGACCCTAAGCTCATGGCGTAGGGTTTCAATTTATTATAAATCGCATCATCTCCTTCTGCAAAAACGCGAAGACACATCAAGCCTACTACTTCTGCTGATCCCAGGATGTAATTTTTGTATGATTGATCATCATGTTCTTTTTGCATGAGGTCCATTTCCATGCTTTTTAGAAACGTATCAATCAGTTCCCATTCGATATTGTAAGAATGAACGGCCTGCTGAAACTGATTAATTATTGGGTTAAGGCTAATTTTATCCTCAATTGCTTGTATCGTATCGCATCTCAATCTTTCCATGAGCAAAGGTTTGTCATAGTCATGAAAACTGTCTACGATCTCATCAGCTAATCTTACAAAACCATATATACCATAAATTGGTTCGTGAAATTTTTTATTTAAAAAGTAAATCCCCAAAGAAAAACTCGTGCTATATTCCCGTGTAACATTTTTGCTACACTGAGCGGATATTTTATCGAATACTGCTTTCATCGTTTAGATTTAAAATGTTTCATTAATTCGGTTGCTGCAATTTGTCCGGAAATAATTGATGGCGGCACACCAGGGCCAGGAACGGTTAATTGTCCTGCAAAAAATAGATTTTGAACTTTTTTGCTTTTCATTTTTGGTTTTAAGATGGCTGTTTGTCGAAGCGTGTTTGCTAAACCATACGCATTTCCTTTGTACGCATTATAGTCACTGACAAAGTTGGAAACAGAATAACTTTTTTTGTATACGATATTTGGGCGAATATCTTCACCAACATATTTGCATAATCGATCCATCATTATGTTAAAATAACGTTCACGTGTTTCTTCGTCATCACTTAAACCTATCGAAATTGGCATTAAAAGAAATAAGTTTTCTGAACCATCAGGCGCAACGTCAGGATCTGTTTTAGAAGGACAACATACATAGAACAATGGCTTTGTAGGCCATTTTTTGCTTTTGTAAATTTCCTCAGCATGTTCTTCAATATTTTCATCAAAAAATAAATTATGATGAATTAGCTTATCTACTTTTTTATTCACTCCTAAATAATAAATCAAGGAAGATGGTGCAAACGTTTTTTTATCCCAATAGCGATCATCATATGTACGGTATTCTTTAGGAAGCAATTCCTTTTCAATATGATGATAATCTGCCGAAGCAATAACAGCATCCGTTTCAATTCGTATACCGTTTGAGCGAATATGGCTTATTGATCCATTTTGTAAATCAAACTGCTCAATATTTTCTGAAGTTTTAAACATTACACCTGAGTCTATGGCAATTTTTTTAAATGCATCTACTACTTTCCCAAAACCTCCCATAGGATAAAAAGTACCTTGCTTCAGTCCTGCATAATTCATTAAGCTGTATAAAGCCGGTGTATCTTTTGGCATTGCTCCAAGAAAAAGAACAGGAAATTCAATCAGTGCAATTAATCTTGGGTTTTTAAAATATGACCTTACATGATTTTTAAATGAAGAAAAGAGTTGAATATTTATAGCATCTTTTAGTAAAGCAAAGCTCATAAATTCTTTAATGGAGTGACCTGGTAGATAAACCATATCGGACATTCCTACTTTGTATTTATATTCGGCTTGCTTTATGAATTTTTTAAGACTGACTGCACTGCCTTTCTCAATACTTTCAAATAGAGAACACAATTGATCAAAATCTTCGGGTACATCAATATGGTCACCTACTCCAAAAATCACCCTGAACCCCGGATCGAGTTTTTTTAATTCATAAAAATCAGACGCTGTGTGATCAAATAAATTATAATAGCGTTCAAACACATCAGGCATCCAATACCAACTAGGCCCCATATCAAACAAAAAACCATTTTCCAGCATTGTTCTGGCTCGGCCACCTATAGTATCATTCTTTTCATATACAGTTACAGAATTCCCCTTTGAAGCAAGCAAAGCAGAAGCTGACAAACCCGAAAAACCTGAACCTATGACCGATATAGTTGACATATTATTTGTTTTTAAACGCTTAACGTAAAAATTTAGCTTAATTAGAGTTTACTTCTTGCTCCATCCCTAACCCTATAATTCCTATTATTCTTAATATTTACAACTCTTTAAACTATAATTTTCAAAATTCACTAAAATTGTCTTGTTTAATAATATGTAAATTTAGTTAAACAAAACTAAATAAGCAAATGTTTGAAATTTTAACTGTACCGTTTTTGAATTAGATACAAATCTGATAGTTCTAAAAGGATGGAGTATTAAGGAATTCTTTTAAACAAAAAAAATGAATCCCTAGAGTTTTATATTGAAATAAAACTGCATTATAAATAACGATTAAACAAAATGAATTTGCAGGATAATGAATTTTGAAGGAGTCTTATTTATTTTTATGTATTATAAATAAGTTAATAGATCTTTTGGATGAAGAACAATATTTGCAGAGAGCTTTTCTTTTAAATGGTTTATAATATCTGCCTGGCCACTAACCAACAACTTGGTTTTTTCGCCAAGGTGAATGTATCTCTTAAAGTCGCTATAAACGTCTTTTGGGTTTTGTGGTACTGTAAAAAATGTAAGCACAAAATTTGGCTTGCTATGTTTTAATACCGATTCAATACTCTCGTATGGTACATCTTGTCCAAGATATATAGTTTCATGACCTTTAGATCGAATAACATAATTTGCAAACAAAAGGCTTATTTCGTGCATCTCTCCAGGAACGAGCACTAAAAGGAATTTCTTTTTTCTGCTTTTCGCAAAAGGCAATCCATCCGTTGCCGACATAATTTTTCGTTCGATCAAACAGGATGCAAAATGTTCCTGCGCTGGAGTAACATTGCTTACTGACCAAAACAAACCTATTTTATTTAGTAATGGGTAAAACACAGTCAACATAGCTTCAAAAAGGCCAAAACGATTTATAACTGCAGAATATGTTTTTTCAAATGCCTGTTCATCAAAATCTATCATTGCGCTAAGCAGGTCATTAATAAATGTTGTACAGATTACATCTTCCTTTTTAGTTGTCTTTAATTCTAAAACTTTTAAATGAAAGTCTTTCTCACTAAGGGCCGCTATTTTTGAGATCTTATATCCATTTGATAAAAGTGTGGTTACATTTAATAATTTTTTCACCTGGTCATCACTATATCTTCTGTAGTTAGTGCTTGTGCGGTCAGGTTCAATAAGATTATAGCGCTTCTCCCATATCCTTATGGTGTGCGCTTTGATACCGGTTAATTGTTCTAATTCTGTAATTTGATATAATCTCATGCGGCAGTTAGTAAGATGCTAATTTAAACAAATAAAGCTTTATCGTTATGTATAATTTCCCCTCTGATCATTAGTAAATATTTTAAAAATTTAAATAATTCAGAAATTCAGCTTTTGTTTGTTCGACTTTAAATTTGCCGCCATAAAAAGATGTAATAGTTGAAGAGCTATCATCTTTTATGCCTCGGGAAGAAACGCATAAATGCCTTGCTTCAACTACAACTACAACATCTTCTGTATTCAAAACATTTTTTAATTCATTTGCAATTTGCATGGTTAAACGCTCCTGCACCTGCGGGCGTTCAGCATAATAATTCACTATCCGGTTAAGTTTTGACAAGCCAATTACTTTACCGTTTGGAATATAAGCTACGTGCGCTTTGCCAAAGAATGGCACAAAGTGATGTTCACAATTACTATAAAATGCAATATCCCTTTCAACCAGCATTTGGTTGTATTGATATTTATTGTCAAACAACTTAACGGAGGGCTTATTTGCAGGATCTAATCCGTTGAAGATTTCTTTTACATACATTTTCGCAACACGAAGGGGTGTTCCATTTAAACTATCGTCATTCAGATCCAGTCCTAATGTTTCCATTATCTCTTTAAAATGAATCTCTATTTTTTTTATTTTTTCATCTTCGCTTAAAACAAAAGCATCCTTCCTCATAGGTGTTTCAACGGCTGAACTTAAATGATCGTTACCAATTTCCTCTGTCACCAACTCATTCATCCTCACCACTTTGTTATGCAGGGTATTCAACATAATTTCTTTCCGTTTCATATAACTTGATTTTTAATTCATAATTTATATCAATCCTTGGCCTTAGAATAGAGTAAATGACGACAGCAATATTTTCTGATGTTGGATTCAAAGATTTAAATTCAATTACATCTAGATTTAAATTTTTATGATCAAATTTTTCTATAATTTCTTCTTTTATAATATCACTTAGCAATTTCATGTCAATAACATAGCCCGTAACAGGACTTACAAAACCCGTTACTTTTACAATTAATTCATAATTATGCCCATGAAAATTGTTGTTATTGCATTTTCCAAAAACAGCTTTATTCTCCTCAACGCTAAGCAAAGGATTATTAAGCCTATGTGCTGCATTAAAATTTTCTTTCCTGAAAACTGAAACTTTATTTTTACTCATTTGATAACAAAACTACAATATTATTGTTTAATAATATAAATATTTTGTTAAACAATATAAAAAAGATCAAAACTTGACAAAATTAATGATCTGTTGTATAAATAAGAAATTGACTTGTTTTAGATTTTAGGTTTGTTAGAACCAACGAATGATTGGAGCATTTCCCCATAATAACTAGTGATCTAAAATGAAAGATCAATTGCTATCATAGTGCGCAAATTAAAGTGATAAATCTATCAAACCTCAATTGCTTTTGTATCGTCATTTAAGTATTGGCAACTTGATGTAACTGCTGTTGAACCATTTGACCTCTAGTGAAGCACCGGCATCATTTATGGTCTCATCACTCACGTCTTTGCCACTTCCATAATTTATTTGCCAGTCAGGGGCTTTATTCACTCCGACAAGAATAATTATTCTACTTCCTTTTTTTAATTGCTTGCTCGTAATAAAATTATTTGTCAACTCGATTGTCTCTTTTGTATTCGGCTGCAGTAATTGCCTTTTAGATGCATCCTTTGCTAGACTTGCTCTTTGTAAATTTTCGCATAAAGCAAAAAACTTGCCATCCGATGTTTCTTCATACAAGTCGATCACAATGTCCATATCCTTTTTATTTATACTTGCAATAATAGATGCTGAAAAAGCACCGCTGATAGCAAAAGGTTTATCTATTGGTTCACTGATAAATACGAGTTTATTCTTTTCAGGAATCAGGATACTGTCAATTATCTTTGGAAATGCAATCGCGTAATCATCTTTACGAATATTAATTTCAGTTCTGTCTTTCAGATCTATTTTTTGAGTTATTGATGTTACTATTTTTGGTTTACTTGTAAGTAAAGAATAATTTTTTCCATCAAAACTATTTCCCAAATAAAAGATTAGGGAATCATTGTGCATTTTTTCCAAAGTTGGAACATGTTTCCATTCATTAGCCCCCATTACTTCAAAATTCACTTTGTCTTTTAAAATTTCTGGAAGCATGCTATCTTTAAGCGTATAGTTAAACCATTGAAAAACTATATCTTGAATAGAAATATTGGCAACACTGTCAATTTTATACCCTGCGAGTTCAGGAGAAGGATATCCTTGGGCTCCGGAATGACTGTATGGACCAATCAATAAATAGTAGTTATTTGATTTATTCCATTTCTGATATTGATTGTAATAATACATCGCGCCAAGTTGATCATCATCATAATAGCCTGTGGTAGTTAAAATAGGTATACTAATTTTCGAGAATTCTTCTTTTTGAGGAGTCATATTTTGCCAATAAGTATCATAACTTGGATGTTTCAGCCAACGTTGAAAAATGGCATTAGGCCTACCTTCAAGAGTATCCAATGAGCGAAAACTGTTTCCTTTTTTATACCAGTCGATATAGGTATTTTCCCATTTTTTTGAATCTCCGAATTCCGTTTCATCTGTTAACTTATTATTAGTAACATAATGAATCCAGCGAAGCATATAACTCATGAATACTCCGTTCTGTGCAGGATAATCAATCCCTACCCCGACAGATACCTGCGGCACAATTGTTTTCAATGCAGGATGCAAATGCTTAACTGCGCTCCATTGACTGAATCCTAAATAGCTCCCTCCGTACATCCCAACTTTCCCATTACACCATGATTGCTTACTTATCCAATCAATAATATTATAAGCATCGGCTGCATCGTGCTCAAAAGGCTCAATTACCTCAGGACTTAGTCGTTTCCCCCTTGTATTTGCCACGATTCCAATATATCCTTTTTGCACTGCTTCTTTACAATAGATAGGGTCGTATCCTGCATAAATATTATACATTAAAATCACAGGTTGTGGAGAAGTTGTTTTTTTATCCCGCACAATTGTCAGAGCAATACTTCCACCATCTGGCATCCGCACCAATACACTATCATCCTGAATGTATTTTTCTTCATCAATTTTGGCAAATATTTCTGTTGCTAAGGCCTGAGTTGAACTATATACAATGTAACTACAATAGGCTCGACAAAGACTTACAGCGCTTTTTACACTTATACTATCAGTATTCAGATGAAAAGAATCAAGATCTGTTTTAAATTTTTTCAAATCATTTACATAGTAAGACATAAGCCCTATCTGATTTCTGTCGTCCATCAATTTATAGGCAGATTCAAACACAGGTTGGAAAGTTTTTCTGAACACATCTTTAGTGAAAGGATGTTGTATCATAGTTCGTGAATAAATCTTGTAAGGGAAACCAATAAGTGGATTGCTGACAGAATCACCAAATATTATCATTGAATATTTGGCAAGTGTGTTTTCAACCACATTATACTGTTTCGCTATTATCTGAATTCTGAATAAATTATCATAATATTCAGAAAGATTGGCTTCTTGGTATTTCGTAATAACTTGTTGTGCTAAAAGATGAATGTTTTTTTCGAACAAAGTGCTGTCAGAATAATTCTTTTTTGAGAAAAATAAGTTTTGTGAGATGGTAACTTGAGTAAAAAAAACAAGGAAGGCAAATAAGATTTTTTTTTTCATACTAAATGCATTAGTTAGAGCTAAATTAAAAAGTCAGCTAAATATACTAATTTAAGAAAATTCCGCGTTTATTTATTTCAACACATGAATCCATAGGACAGATAAATGAGTGCTTTTAGTGATCAACCAGAACCAAGGGGGGCGAACTATTTAGGCGATTTCAAAGAGACAAAAAAAATAAATAATAATGTTTCATAATTCTTGTAACCATGGTTAAGGTGCTCGAACTGCTCGTTAATTTCTTCGCCACCACCGAGGAAACCGTATTTGTTTAACAGATCGTTTCTTTTCTGGTGGATCTCGTCCATCTTTTCCAAGATCTGTTCTTTAGTTAGTTCTTCTTCCATTATTTCTTATTATTTACATAATAATTATCTAATACTTTATTCAAACATCTACTATTCTAACCTTCAAAAAGAGTAAATGAGATAGAATTAAACTTCTAAATTTCCCTTGCGGAAGAGGCCAAACGGAGATGATTTTAGAGTTTTTTTAAGAATGATTATCATTGATATTTTATTGATTGGCATTTAGTATATGTTCAATTTTAGAGAATAAATGATCAAAATTTATCGGTTTCACAATAAAACCATCCGCCCCTAGGCCAAATGATTTTAAAATTAAATTTGGTTGATCAAATGATGAAATAAAAATAAGAGGTATTTTGTTAAAGTTAAATTCTCTTAATACACTCAGCAAGGATAAACCACTGAGACCAGGCATCATTACATCACTAATAATTAAATCTACATTATGATCCTGAAGTATATCAAGAGCTGACATTCCATCATTAGCTGTTACCACTTCATACCCCTTTAATTTTAACTTAATGGAAAGAAGAGTAAGTATTAGCTTGTCATCATCTACAACCAAGATTTTCATAATAGCCTCCGCTTTAGGATGGTTTATTTCTAAAAATAATTATTTTAAGAAAAAGCATTAAAAACATAAACTTGTTTTCATGCTAATTGAAATTAGTATAGATTCATCACTTAAATGGATCTTGTTATTTTTGAGTGCTTAATTGAAAAAAATAAAATGTTTATAATTACATCCTTTATCATGCCGAAGCCGTCCGTTACTGCAAACAAAGTGTTTGAGGAAACTGAAGCAGCGATTCGTTCCAGAAAATGGAAGTTTTTTTTGAAAAATGGAAAAGAAATCTAAATTGTTTAACAAAAACTTCTGCCCAATAAATTTCACCTTTATTGCCCTGAAGTTTTTCATTCAGAAAAACGAGAAGATTAGAGTTTCCAATTTTTTAAAACATCTAGATTCTTCACAAAATAGTTTAAAATAATTTTAGCTCACTCTATTTCAAACGGAAAGCACTCCTAAATTGGGAGTGCTTTCCGTTTTTTTACTTTCCTTGTTGTGTCAATTCTAAAAAGTGAAATCAACTAAATACGCTCCAGTTCAACAGTAAAATGGCGCATGATGGGAGCTTCAGTTAGAATTCGAACACCACTTTTAATTTCCGTTCTGCGGTCGTACACGTTTTTAAGTGCTGCTGCAATCACGTCCATGTGGTTGTTTGTATATGTGCGTCTTGGGATTGCCAAGCGTAGAAGTTCAAGGTCAGGGAAACGATTCTCCCGTGTTTCTGGATCGCGATCGGCAAGAATAGCGCCTATTTCAACACCACGTATACCTCCTTCAATGTATAATTCGATACCCAACGTTTGCGCAACAAACTGCTCTTTAGGAATGTGTGACAACATTTTTTTTGCATCCACAAACACTGCGTGCCCTCCTATTGGTCGCTGGATAGGAATTCCGTATTCAATTAATTTGTTGCCTAAGTATTCCACCTGCTTGATACGAGTTTCAAGTGTTTCGAACTCGGTACCTTCATCAAGCCCTTGAGCCAATGCATTCATATCGCGTCCTGACATACCACCGTAGGTAATAAAACCTTCGAACATAATATTGTAGACACTTGCTTCTTGAAATAATTTCTTGCTTTTCATGGCAATGAAACCGCCCATATTAACGATCGCATCCTTCTTACTACTCATTGTCATACCATCAGCATGGGCGAATATTTCGGCAACAATTGCTTTGATAGTTTTGTCAGCATACCCTTTTTCACGCATTTTAATAAAATATGCATTCTCTGCAAAACGGGCAGAATCTATGAATAAAGAGATTCCATATTTATCGCAAAGTTGACGCACACCGCGTATATTTTCCATCGAAACGGGTTGTCCACCGGATGTATTGTTGGTAATGGTTACCAGTATAAAAGGCACTTTTTCTTTAGGATAAGTTTTGAGTGCATCTTCCAATTTATTCAGGTCTAAATTCCCTTTGAATGGATGTTCAGCTTGTGTATCCTTTGCCTCATCAATGGTAACGTCAAGAGCTTTTGCTTTACGAAATTCGATGTGACCTTTTGTTGTATCAAAGTGTGAATTGCCGGGAACCACGTCTCCTTCTTTTACAAGTACCGAAAACAATACATTTTCAGCTGCTCTACCTTGATGTGTTGGTAAAAAATAATCAAAACCTAAAATGTTTTTGATTGCGTTTTTCATGTTATAATATGAAGAAGCACCTGCATAGCTTTCGTCCCCAAGCATCATTGCTGCCCATTGTTTGTCACTCATGGCGCCTGTTCCGGAGTCGGTAAGCAAATCAATAAACACCTGATTCGAACGAAGATTAAATAAATTATAATTAGCTTCTTTGATCCACTGTATGCGCTCTTCACGAGTACTACGTCTGATGGGTTCTACCATCTTTATTCTATATGATTCTGCAAATGGAATTTCCATAATGATTCTTTTAAAATGTTATTAAATTTTAGATTGTAATTGAATGAATGTAAGCGCTATATATATTTTTAGGGGACGCTTAATTTCTTAAGAGAACGAATCTCTTTTCTTGATATTCAAAAATAAAAAGCGAGGAAATGATAACACAAGTATCCAATTTTATTGTGACCAAATTTCAAGAATTCAGACCAAATAAAATATGTTCAAAATCATGTATTATTTTCAGGAATTACTAAAAATAAACTTGAAGGTGAAATAACATAAATTAACTTTTGCTTTTTTAGGGAAATGCTCGATAGTAATAAGTAGAGAAAATCTTATGAAATAAATAACTTGTGAAACATTAATGAAGCTATTATTAGAAACTCAAGCCAGAAAAAAAAATTAAAAGGATGTGGAATTTTTAATATTAATACAATATGATTCAAAAATCAATATTTATAATTTAATATTATGAGTTGTTCTTCTTCTGTTTTTTGAAAAGTATCTGGAATTTAATTGCTCCTCATTGTAATGAATTTTTTCAAGTTCAATTAATTCCTTATTATTTTCTATTTCAACTGGTGAAACTTTTTCTATTTGAACGTCTTTTACTTCAATTGGTGTAATCTCAATAGTATTTGTTGACGATTTTTGGTTAGCTGCAAAATCTTTGTTTTCAAATTGTGCATGCATTGAAGAAGAAAATGCGAATACTAATAAAAGAAAAAATAAGGGTTTAATGTAATTCATATAGTTTGAGAAAAATTTGTATCTATCTAATATTTCGACAAATATAAGCTTTTATATGATATTAAACATGTATAATAATAATATCGAAAGTATATTAGTTCCACAACAGCTCCAAACGCATAAAAATTAACCATAATTAAAAAAAACAGAGGCTTTTGCGAACTATTAAACTGGACATTTAAATACCGTTTATAAAAAAAGAGTTTATCCAACCTTATTTAATTCAATACGAAGCAGATACTTTTATACCAAATATACCCGTAGATTAAATAAACTCTTTTTAAAATAATACTATTTTAAGCAACTAGCCTCAATTATTCTGATATCAAGTTGAAGTTGTGTTAAATTGCGCATTACATTTTCAAATGGTACTTGATAATAATTGGCTTTTTCCCATGAAATAACAACATCATATGGATCTCCAAATTTATGCACATCATTTGTGTTTAAAAGGATAGTGTCATTTTTTGAAAAACTTTCTTTTAGCAGAATTTTAAAATCACCTATTGCTGATTTTAATTCTTTTAATGCTGCTTTTGGATCTGAATTTTTTTCGAACAAAACATTTGTTGGTGCATCATAATTTCCTGTTAAATCACGCATCAACTCCTCTTCACTTTCAGGATTGTTCCCGTCAGTTACGAATGCAACTATTTGACTTTTAATTAATTCAACCTTATTACATAAATCGTTACTTGATGTTTTTAGTAATTCACTATTCGATTTTACATTGGACGAATCACTTATAAGATTAAGATATTTTTGATTGTTTTGTTCTGTTGCATATTTGTAAACTTGCGAAATATGTTGATTAGCAGAAAAATTAGCGTATTCAATTGAATGGCTAGGTCTCAAATTAATTAACATAAACATCATGGCTCCGGCAACAAGTATTAATATTGATGATACCATCGTATTTACTTTTGTATCAGGATTACGAACGCCTGTAAAAAAATATATAGGCAAAAACAAGAAAAACAATATCCCTAACGCAGTTAACCACATAATAGTAGCTCCAGGCCAATGCATAACTTTAAATAATATGGCAAGACTCATTATCATTCCGAAAAAGCTTCCTAATCCAACAATCATCTTATTACGAGTTGCATTCACTTCCTTTGCTTTTAATACAAAAAGTAAAGGGAGAAAAACAAAACTGATAATAGTAATTCCTAAAACGAGTAGCATAGATGCACCAGGCCAATGCATAACTTTAAAAAATGAACCTAAAACAAAAGCTGTAGCAGAAATAGTTCCGCTAATTATCATGACTTTTTTCATAGCATAGTAGTGTTTAAAAGTTAGTAATAAATCCGTTTCTTCTTGAATTTCCCGAAGCTCATGCCTGAAAAAACGAGGCAAAATGCTTCGGTAAAATTCTTCGAAACTCTTTTCTGGAGGCATTTCATTTTCAATTACACAGCAAATATGGTCCAGGAGATTTAGCTGCAGCTCCTCCAATTCAATTCCATTACGTCTAATGTCATTGAGAATAAACGATACTTGTTGGTCATTTAAAACAAACATACTTATCCAATTTTTGGTTTAAGACCAAGTAAGAAGATCATCGTGTTCATAAAATCTTCAAACTCGTTCACCTTTTCTTTGGCTATTTTTTTACCTGTTTTGGTAACAGAATAATACTTACGAATGCGATTTCCTACATTAACCGCTTCTGCAGTTAAAATCCCTTCAGCCTCCATTGCATGTAGTGTAGGATACAATGCACCTTCGGTTAATAGAATTTTACCAGCTGTAAGCTCTTTTACCTTTTGGGTAATTTCGTAGCCGTACATCTTGTCGCTTTCCGACAATAGCTTTAAAACAATTGTTTTTAAAGTTCCTTTTATTAGTTCTGATGAATACATAATGCAAATATATGCTTTATTATTTATATACCTAATATTCTTATGTATATAATTTAAAACGAAAAACTGAAACGCTATATTGTTAGCTTGTTGACTTTTTTCGAGGATAACACTATTATTAAGGGAAGTTTAACAGAGGTAATAGGATATTTATTGTGATTTACCTTTCACGATATAATGTACATGACGAATTTTAATCAAGGTATGGCACTGTAAATTTAAACACACTTCCTTTATCCACTTCACTTTCAACCCAAATTCGGCCATTGTGTTTTTCAACAAATTCTTTACAGAGAATCAATCCCAAACTAGTACTAGATTCATTTGCTGTGCCAGAACGTGAATAATTAGTATCTATTCTAAAAAGTTTATCTTGATGTTCTTTGGCAATACCAATACCGTTATCAATAACAGCAACTTCAACAACATCTCCAATAATTTTTGCTGTAATAGTTATTTTACCGCCAGTATGTGTGAATTTAATAGCATTGGTTATTAAGTTACGAATAACAGATGACAATAAATTTTCATCGGCTGTTATGATCAAATCCTCAGGGATTTTATTTGTTATGCTAATATTTTTTGCAATGGCATGATCTTCAACTTCTGAAATATTATTTGAAATACTATTATTAAAATTAATTTTTCGAGGTTCAAACTTAATTTCTCCAGTTTGTGATTTAGCCCATGACAATAGGTTCTCCAATAAAGTATAACCCTGTCTTGATGCATTAGCAATCATTGCAGCTTTTGCTTTGCTTTTCTCAATGTCATTTTTTTCAAGATACACAGCAAGCAATTCAGAACCAGTTTTCAAAACTGTAAATGGATTTTTTAGATCGTGGGCAATGATTGAAAAGAACTTATCTTTTGTTGCATTTAATTCCTGAAGCTTTATTTCATTTTCTTTCAGAGTCAGCTCATATTCTTTATGTAAAGAAATATCAGTTGCCATTTCAAACCTTACGAGTTTTCCGTTTATCCAATTTATTGCCTGATCATGACACTGATGCCATCTTCTTGTAATTAGATTTTGAAATTCCCATAAATAAGGCTTATTCGCATTTCCCTTGTCGTCAATTAATAAATGATTGGTGCAAAAGTCACAAGGAGCATTTTTCCCCTGCAAAGATGAATAACATTTTTTTCCAACTATATCACCAAAAATATCCTTCACATATTTGTTAACGAACAAAATTTCGAAACTTTCAAAATCAGCAACATAGACGGCTGAATCCATTGCATCCATAGAGGTATGGAAACGGTCATTTTCTTCTTTTAAAATTTGTTCGAGTTTTTTGCGCTCTGTTATTTCTTGCAATTGGACCAAAAGTTGTTTTGTATTATCCCCATTGGTATTAGTAACAATACAACTAAAATTAGAAACACCCGAACGTTTAGTAGCATAAAGATTAAATTTTTTAATAATGTCAAAATCAAATTTCATTTCAAATCGAACATTTTTGCCTTTTTTGATATCTTCCTTTTGTTTATTTGTAAGATGAGGATCTTCAAAAAGATTAAACCCCATTACTTCTTTTATATCATCAATTCCAAACATGGATAAAAAAGCTTGATTACAATCTAGCAATTTCCCTTCTATGTCATAGAGCTCTATTCCTATTGGCGACTCTTTAAAAATTGCTTTAAATTTTTTCTCGCTTTCTAATATTACTTCTTCGGATAATTTCCGAGCAGAAATATCCTGAAAAAATACCAGGTGATAATTATTATCACTTTCTGCTTCTTTTATTGATGTTACTGTAATGGTTACCCATAATTCTGTCCCATCTTTTCGGATATATCTTTTTTCCGTTGTAAATTCTGTGAGCTTATTTTGAAGAAGAATATTCTGTTGTTGTAAATTTTCCACAAGGTCATCAGAATGCGTAATATCCATGAATGTTAACTTCAACATTTCATCGATGCTGTAACCTAACAAATCGGAAGTTTTTTTATTAACTTTTAAAAAACGACCTGCAAGTGACACCTGTGCTACAGCAACTCCAGCTTGTTCAAATACTTTTCTGAATTTTTTTTCGCTTTCTATTAGTTGATTATTCGCTTTTTTAAGTTCTTCTATTTTTTCTTTTTTGAGGGCTAAATTAGCGCGACCTATTTTGGTAAGCATATTAGTTAATGAAAGAGCAAAATTCTTTAAAATAGCTTCTTTACTTCTCGAAATTGAAGGCACTTCATTTAATGAGTTGAGGTATTCAGATTTGTTGAACCCATACTTTTCAGCCTGCTTTTCAAAATAAGCTAAATCAATTTTTTCATCATCATAATAAAATTGACCTATTAAAATATTGGCCATTAGTTTATTTTCAATAATTATAGGGAATGATATTTCTCTTAAACC
>CAIXIP010000280.1 GCA_903919535.1 uncultured Bacteroidota bacterium
CTTTATCAAGTTTATCAATAGCAACAGTTATTGTAACAATCTTTTCTTTTTCACCAATTACTTCGGCAATTCCGCTTAATATTTTCCGGTTATTTATTTTAATTAATACAGGAACTTTTAATGTTGAGAACACATCATCAATCATTTGAGTTAATTCCACTTCATTGATTAGAGAATTACTTCCTATTACATCTGCATCACACTGATAAAATTCGCGGTAACGACCTTTTTGCGGCCTATCAGCACGCCAAACGGGTTGTATCTGATAGCGCTTGAAAGGGAACGTAATTTCATGTTGGTGTTGAACAACGTAACGTGCAAAAGGAACAGTAAGGTCGTATTTAAGGGCTTTTTCTGAAATCTTATTTACTAAAGTTTTAGATTCCAAACTCAAATCAACTCCTTCTTTAAAATCTCCGCTATTCAAAATCTTAAATATCAATTTATCGCCTTCGTCACCGTATTTACCCATAAGTGTTGAAAGGTTTTCCATTGCAGGTGTTTCAATAGGTAAATAGCCATAACATTGAAAGACCTTTTTGATGGTATCAAAAATATAATTTCGTCTCACCATTTCTTGTGGTGAAAAATCACGTGTGCCTTTTGGTATGCTTGGTTTTTGAGCCATTTTAATAATATCCTAGTAGAAAAAACGTCTATTTACTAATTTTCTGTGCGAATATCGTAAATTTTTGCATGTACTCTGCATCCTTTTTAACCCCCAATATTTGCCACTCATCCTCAATAAATTGTCATTCCTATAAATCATGTTAAAATATACTTAAGAATGTTATTTTTGTTTCTGAAAATTTAATTAACTGAATCTATATATGAAAAAAATATTTACACTAATTGCAGCATTATTTATTGTAGGAACCAGTATCGCTGATGAAGGAATGTGGCTGCCTATGCTCTTGAAAAACAATTATGAGCAAATGCAAAAGCTTGGATTAAAACTTACTCCAGAGCAACTTTACGACATTAATCATGCTAGTTTAAAGGATGCAATTGTTTGGTTTAATGGAGGGTGTACTTCCGAAATTATATCTGAACAAGGTTTGTTATTGACCAATCACCATTGTGGATATGACGCAATTGCTAAACACAGTACTACTGCAGACAATCTACTTGACAATGGCTTCTGGGCTAAATCCTTTGCTGAAGAAAAAGTTAATGAAGGAATGTGGGTTTCTATATTAGTGCGTATGGAAGATGTTTCGGATAGAGTAAATAAAGCTCTTGCCGGAGTGGAGGCAAAAGATCTAGAATCTAAAAAAACGGAAATTTTCAAAGCATTAGAGAAAGAATCTACAAAAGACACAAAATATGAAGCGATGGTGAAATCATTTTTCAAAGACAATGCTTTTTATTTGTTCGTATTTGAAAAATTCACGGATATTCGTTTAGTGGCAGCTCCACCACAATCTATTGGTAAGTTTGGAGGCGATACTGATAACTGGATGTGGCCGCGTCATAATGCTGATTTTTCAATGTTCCGAATTTATGCGAACAAAGACAATCAACCTGCTGCATATTCAAAAGATAATGTCCCGTATAAACCAAAACAGTTTTTAAATGTTTCGATAAAAGGAGTTAATGATAACGATTTTACTATGATCTATGGTTTTCCTGGTCGTACCAATCGTTACGAAAACTCATTCGGAATCAAATTAGCGGTTGATAAAATTAATCCTGCTATTGTTGCTTTACGCGACATTCGTCTTACAAATTGGAAACAAGAAATGGATAAAAGTGACAGTGTTAGATTATTATTATCATCTAATTATGCTAAAATATCTAACTACTGGAAATATTTTATTGGTCAAACCGAACAATTAAAACGCTTAAAAGTGTATGATGAAAAAGTAGGTATTGAAAAACAATTTACAGATTGGGCAAAAAACAAACCTGAATATGCCGCTATTTTACCTGGATTCGAAAAAGCATATTCAAGTTATAATGACTATGCTTTACATGCAACTTATATGCGTGAATGTATTTTAGGTTCATCCTTAATTGCATATGCAAACAAATATTTGGCTCTTGAAACAGCATTAAGTGCAACAGTGCAAAACCCTGAAGAACTTAAAAAGAATATAGAACTATTAAAGGCGAGTGAATTTTACAAATCATTTAATGCGATTTCGGAAGAGAAAATATTTGCTGGTCTTACACAAATGTTCTATGAAAATATACCAGCAAATCAGCATCCCGAATATCTGGAAAAGATGGAAAAAAAATATAAAGGAAAAACAACTAAAGAAACATTTGAAAAGTTTGCCAAAGAGGTTTTCAAAAAAAGTTTTATGACCTCCAAAAAATCAGCAGATGAATTTTTGGATATGGCGGATCTTAAAAAATTGCAGAAAGACCCATCATTTGCTTATTTTAAAGCTTTTTATAATAATTATAATGAAAAAATAAAATCACATATTGATGAGTTCGCTATTGTCAACAATACTTTAGGAAGTAAATATATTAAGGCTTTGATGGAAATGGATCCAACAAAAACAGCATATCCTGATGCGAATAGTACTTTACGTTTTTCTTATGGTACTGTCAAATCATATTCTCCAAAAGATGGTGCAGGATTCAGGTATTACACTACAATTGAAGGAGTGATGGAAAAGGAAAATCCAAATAGTTTTGAATTTACTGTTCCTTCAAAATTAAAAGATCTGTATAATAAAAAAGATTATGGTGTTTATGCTGATGCAAATGGCGAAATGCGAACCGATTTTATTAGCAATAATGATATCACTGGAGGAAATTCAGGTAGTCCGGTAATGAATGGAAATGGAGAGTTAGTAGGGCTTGCATTTGATGGAAATTGGGAAGCAATGAGTGGTGATATTGCTTTTGACAGCAAATATAAAAGAACAATATGTGTCGATATCCGTTACATTTTATTCTTAATAGACAAATTTGGAGGAGCACAAAATATAATTAATGAAATGAAGATCATCAAAAATTAAGATGCTATTCATATAAGAAGATCTGATAATTTAGAAAACAAAACAGTCAATTCAAAATCTTTTGAATTGACTGTTTTATTTAGATGTTGTTCGAATATTTATTTCTTCACTAACATTGCCGGAACAATTTTAACATCATCAGCAACAGAACCTGTAAGTGAATTCAAAAAGGAAACAATTTTACTTACTTCCGTATCAGTTAAGTCTTTATTCAACTGAGCCTTACCCATTATTACAACTGCTTGTTTCAAATCACTAACGCTGCCATCATGAAAATAGGGAAATGTTTTCTCTACATTTCTAAGAGAAGATGCTTTGAAAACATCTTTATCACTTTCTTGATTTGTCAGTTTTTTCTTCCCTTCGTCATTAGTAGTGCTGTGTGTCAATGTTCTGTAATCAACATACAGGCCAAATTTTTGAAATAATGCACCGCCAACACCAACACCAATATGACATTGAATACATCCAACATCCATGAATGTTTTTAATCCTTCTTTTTGGTCTGCTGATAAAGCGGCAGAATCACCGCTTAAATATTTGTCAAATGGAGCAGGAGTAACCAAAGTTCGCTCAAAGGAAGCTATTGAATTCTGAATATTTTGATAGGTGAGAGGATTTTTGTCAGAAGGGAAAGCTGCTTTAAATAAATCAGCATATTCCTTAACTCCTTTCAGTTTTTTTTCTAGGTGTTCTTTTGAAGGAATTGCCATCTCTACAGGATTAAGGATAGGTCCACCAGCTTGTTCTTCAACATCTTTTGCTCTACCATCCCAAAATTGAGCCACATTAAAAGCCGCATTAAGAACAGTAGGTGAATTTCGTCCACCAAATTTACCTGCATCCCCTTTCGAAAAAGGCAAATTGTCGACTCCATAAGTTGCAAGATTATGGCAAGAATTGCAACTGTTGTTTCCTGTTTTACTAAGTCGTGTATCGTAGTAAAGCATTTTCCCGAGTGCCACTTTTTCTGCGGTAATAGGATAGTCAGGACTTTCAGCACGAGCTGGAAGTGGCTGAAAAAGGCCTTGTGCTTTTAGCATCAATTCTTTATCGAATTGAGTGTTTGCAGCGCCCTGAGTTTCGACAGTTTTGTCCGTTTGATTACATGCTACAAATAGTATGCATGCAAAGAATGTTATTGGAAATATTGTTTTCATTTTTGTCTTTTTTTTCTCGAAGGTATACTAATCAAACTTTTTAAACAATGACTTAAGTCAATAGAATGGTTCAATTGATAAAAAGAAGAAATACGAATGTCGTAAAAAAAAATATTTCAAAAAAAAACTAAATCCCTCCAATTAAATCTGAGCAAGGATAACAATGTAATTTTTACCATATTCTTTTGCACATTTTGGGCAATAGGCATAATAGAAAAATATTTTTTTGATCTCTTTGTTTTTTGATTTAACAAAAGTTTTCATCTCATCTAAGTAGGTTTCAATTTTATTATAAGGTCCTTCAAATACTTTACTCAAAAAGTTTCCTGATATTTTCTCCATATCAGCTTTAGGAACTTCTTTTTCAACTGCAATATAAACATCTGCTCCCCATGGAGATTTTTCATCAGTAAGGATGATTTGTTCTCTTGAATGTGCGCCAGCTTTTTCGATCATAGCCATATCTCTTTCCATAACTCTTCCATAATTTAATGGGATATGAAAAATACTAGTAACATGATCTTTTAGAAATAATTTATTTTTGTAAGTTATTAATTTTTCTTGCCAGGCATCAACATTTAACCTTGGACAACAATCTGTTTCGAAATTTTCTGATGTTTTCATACTGATTTGTTTTTGAGGTTCAAAACTAAAACAAACGTGATCTTTTAATAATGACAAAAGTTACAGAAAGAATTGATTTAATTAATACTTATTCTTATAATAAAATTCTGATTATTTATTGAGAGACTCAATGACTCTTTCTTTAACATAAGTTAAAGTAGGATATTTGCCTTGTTGGTATCTGACGGAAGGAATATTTTCTTTTAATATTGTGTAACTGCCAATATGATATTGAGTGTTGATTGCTCATTAAAGATAGAATATCTAAACATAAATCTACCTTAATTATATGCCAAGTGATAAAAATCTATAACGAGTATCATTCTCAAAATCATATATTTGAGCTACGAAAACGCCTATCAGCAATATTTTAATGCATTTTTATCAACAAAAAGCTTGTTTATCAACAATTATCCGATTATTTCGCTTTAAAACTTGCTTGATTGCTGATGTTTTAATATTTTCGCTTTATAAATATAAGTTAAACCCTTAAAAAAAACAAAATGAACAAATCAGAATTAGTTGACGCAATTGCATCAGAATCAAAATTAACAAAAGCAGATTCTCAAAGAGCATTAGAAGCATTTGTTAATGCTACAACAAAAGCACTTAAAAAAGGTGA
>CAIXIP010000281.1 GCA_903919535.1 uncultured Bacteroidota bacterium
AGATTGAATTATTGTTTCTCTACAACAAACTTCATCGTTGGAATCGTTATATTATTAGAAACATCAACAATTTTTAAGAAATAGATTCCGTTTGATAGGTCATTAATAAAAAGAGTGATGTCATTGTCTTCAATCTTTAAATAATTGACACTTTTTATTTCCTGACCAATAATGTTTTTTATTGAAATATTGTATTGCCCTCCAACTGCAAAACCAAAATTGATATTCAATTGATTTGTGCTTGGGTTTGGGTATAATTTAATGCTTGAATAAACAGGTTTCCCTTCATTACATTCCAACGTTATGATATCAGAATATGTAAAATGCCCATCAAAATCAGTTTGTTTTAGGCGGTAATATTGAAATTCAAAATTTTCTTCTGTTATAGAAGTTGAATAAAAATTTACGGTTGTTGTTGTTCCGGAGGCACTGACAAAAGACGCTTCCGTAAAATTAATTGCATCTGTGCTATGCTCCAAAGTGAAAAAATTATTATTGGTTTCACTAGCAGTTGTCCAGGAAAATGATTTTTTGTTGTTACTACAATTACCATTGAAAGAAACTAATTCTATAGGCAAAACACAACTTCCACTGCCATTAACAACCGTAGTTGTAGTTGTTGCTGTGCAACCATTTGTTCCAGTAACCACAACTGTATATGTCCCCATAGAAGCTGTTCCAGCCGAAATGATAGTAGGGTTTTGTGCAGTACTTGAAAAACCATTTGGTCCATTCCATTGGTAAGTGCCACCACCTGATGCATTTAAATTTATAGTATTTCCAGACGTACAGCTATTTACTGGAAGCGGGTTAGGTGGTGCTAAGGGTGTAATTGTAACAGTTTTACAGGCTCCACATTCTGAATTACTTACATAATAAGTGGTTGATGATGATGGTGAAACCACCAAATTTGCCCCAGTCCCAACTAGAGTACCTGAATTACAGCCTCCTGTATACCAATTCGAACTAGCGTTTGTACCTGTGCCTGTTAATGTTATAGCTGAATTAGCGCAAGAAGTAGGAAAAGTAACATTTGTTGGGGCCGCAGGCGGTGCTGAGGATAATAATTGCGTGATTATAATATATTGGAAGCGAGGATCTGCTTGATAAATTGTTGCAGATTCTCCAGTATAATTTTTATAGGAAATTGTTAATGTTTTAACACATTGGCCAGAAGCACCGACCGTAAAATTATTTGTGAAACAACCATATGTACCACTATTCGCTTCTGGTTTTGCTCGAATAATTCTATTGTTTCCACTATTAGTATTAGTTTGTCCTGATCCACTTGAAGCTGTGGGGAGAATTCCCAGACCAGCTGGAGTTGTTGCTGTCACTTGGACTTCGTCCCAAAAATAACAATCTTGGCTATTTGATACTTCATCACAATAATTTGAATTCATGTCTGAAATACTAAATGTGATTGGTGCTGCTACAGGACTTGAAAAAGTTATCGTAACAACATTATTTCCAGCTGTGCTTGTCCAATCATTAGCCAAATACAAACCACTAGCAAGACAGTAGAGAGGGGAATTACTTGGAGAAGAAGCTTGCCAAACATTTTGATTATTATTTATTGTCGCAGACATTGTGATACCACTAACAGTTGTTGTATAGGTCCTATTTGTCCCGCTTCCTCCATAAGTCCCTCCCCAAGTAAAAGTTGATTGACTAAACAAACTAGCATAACCAATAACAAAAAATATAAGCAGTGTAGTGGTAATTTTTTTCATGTATTTTTTCAGATTTTTAAATCTATTAAATGATAAAAATCATATTTGTTTCCAAAACAAAATTACCCCAGCATTAAAATCAATTCAAGAGGGCTGCCCCCTAATTTTTATAAAAAATGAAATCTTTCCTTTCATTTTCTGTTAAATTTGCTGTGATTACAATTGATCTGAAAAAACAAAATGAAAAAACTTTTCCTAATTATTTTTCTTTTTTCTCTTTTAATCGAACAGTCTGCTTTTTCGCAATATCCCAAAGAAATTACTAAACTTTTATTGGTTGTAAAAGATGCTTCATATTATGATTCAGTAAAACTTTTTAATGCTGGGGAAGAAACAATTCTAAAAGCAAAGGAGTTATCATCAATTGCTGCTGTTGCTGAAGTTCATATATATTATGGCAACTATTTTTTCTATACACGTAATTTAAAAAAAGCAGAAAACTATTTTAATTTGGCATTAACAGAAGCTCAACAGGCAAATTCAAAAACTGTTGAAATGCTTGCTAAAATTAGATTGTCATTCATGAAATATGAAAATGACGACAAAGATCAAGCAGAAATTGAGTTATCTCAGCTTTTGGAAGAATCAAAAAACAATAAAGATTTTAAAAATGTTGCTGAATTATTAAACTTAATTGGAATCATTAAAGAAGAAAGCAGCGACTATAAAAAAGCTGTTAGCCTATACCTTGAAGGGATGACTATTTCTGACCTTCATAATCTTCCATATTATGCAGCTGTATTTAGAAATAATTTGGGATTAATAAAATTATCATCCGGAAAAATAAAAGAAGCATTAGAAGATTTTGAAAAGGGATTAGCGATTTCTGAAAAAGAAAACAACAAACGCCTTACAAGTCATATTCAAATGAATATTTGCCTTGCTTATGTGTCGGATAATAAACCGGAGAAAGTACTTTCATTGTTCTCAAAAGTTATTGATTATTCGAGAAAAAACAACTTGATTCTTGAACTTTCGAGCAATTACATAAATTTCGGGACAGCATTCTTGAATACAAATAAAGAAGATTTGGCATTAACTTATTTTGATTCTGCAATTGTGGTTTTAGAAAAACAAAATCTTTTAGTTCCTCTCACGCAAGCTTATTTCGGAAAAATAGAGGTATTACTTAAATTAAAAAAAACAGTTGAAGCTGAATCCGTATTAAAAAAGGCTGAACTCCTTGCAAAAAAAACAAAAAATTTGGAGAATCTTTCCTCGTATTATTTGTTTTCTTATAGAATAAAACAAGAACGAAAAAATTATAAAGGAGCGTTGGAAGATTATCTTGAACACACACGTTTACGCGACAGCCTGACAAACAAAATGAATATTAAAATGATTGAAGAGCTTCAATTAAAATATAATGTTCAAAAGAAGGAAATAGAACTCGAAAAAGAAAAATCAAAATCCTTACTATTAGAAAAAAGCAATCAAGAAGAAAAGTACAAAAAGGAATTTACCATCGTTTTTGCTATTGTTCTCCTTGTTTTAATTTTAGGGTTTTCATATATTAGATATAATCGGAAAATAAGAGAAAAACAAGTTCAATTTAGCCAACAACTTATACAAAACATTGAAGAAGAAAGACATCGCATTTCGCGCGATTTGCATGATGATATAGGCCAATCCCTTTCCGTAATCAAATCAAAAATTGTAAAGGAAAATGAAGGAAAAACAAATCCTTCATCATATCTGGAAAATGAATTAGGAAGAGTCATAGAGCAGACAAGAGAAATATCCAGAAATCTATTTCCTACTAATTTGGAAAAAATAGGACTTACACGCGCTATTGCAAGTTTAATGGAAAACATTCAAAATGCAACTAAGTTAGAATGTAGCTATGAAATAACCGAAAAAGAAAAAGAGCTTTCTATCGATGTAAAAACTCATCTTTATCGTATTATTCAGGAATGCACTAATAATACAATAAAACATTCGGGAGCAAGTGGTCTTAAAATTACCATCAAAGAAAAAGAAGGAGAGTATCGGTTAAAATACCTGGACAATGGCTCTGGATTAAAAACAAAAAAGGATCATGTGGGAATAGGTTTACTCTCCATGCAAGAGAGAGCAAAAATCATTAATGGGTATTTAGAAATTGATGATAAAACACAAAAAGGCTTCAAATTAATTCTTAAATTTAAGCCATTAATTACAAAAAAACATGAAACTTCTAGTTGCTGATGATCATCCAATATTCCGTAAAGGTCTTATTGATATTTTATTGGCTACATTTTCCAATTTAAATATCATCGAATGCAAAAATGGCAAAGAGGCGCTCGAGAATATCAAATCTGAACAACCTGAAATAGCTATTCTTGACATTAATATGCCTGAATTAAATGGCTTGGAAGTTTTGGAATCAGTTTCTATTGAAAAGCTAAATACCCGTATCATTATTCTAACTATGTATCGAGATAGAGAAATGGTAAAAAAAGCAATGGATGCCGGAGCTTTTGCATATATCCTGAAAGATTTTGCAGCAAATGAGATTGTTGAATGTTTTAATTGTGTTTCGGCAAATGAAAAATATATTGGGACAGAGCTTCAATCTTATTACACTGATTTTATCACTGATGACAAAAAGAAATTTGATCTGCTTAGTCTAATAAAAAAATTAACGCAAGCAGAGTTAAAAACCTTAAAGCTTGTCAGTCAAAATCGTTCTACCCGTGAAATTGCTGAATTATTATTCCTTTCGGACAAAACAATTGAAAATTATCGATCTAAAATTTGTCAAAAATTGCAACTTCCTCCCAGAAACAATAGTCTTGTTCTTTGGATCAGCGAACACAAAGAGATACTTGCTTCAATAAGCGAATTTTAACTAAAAAAAATTATGACGTTTCAGAAAAAAATAATTTGCACGTTTTTGTTGTGTTTTTTTATGAATTCTATTTGGGCACAAAACCAGGACTTTTCTCTTACTTTAAAAGAATCTGTTTTAAATAAAATGTTTAAAGCGATTGGAGAAATTCATGGCACATCCACTTATTCATTTATGTTTATTGATGGGACATACGATTGGACACTTATTAATCCACAAATTAAACTCCACCATAATAAAGCCGATTTTATTGCAGATGCCAAAGTAACTATTAGTGATTATAATTATTTGATACATGTAAGTGGAAATGTTGAAATTTGTTATGAGCCAACAACCAACCTTATTTATGTTGAAATTGAGGAAGCTAAATTTCCTTTGAATATTATGTTTTTTGGTAAAATACGCCATGTAAAAGACATTGATCTGACGAAGTATTTTGAAACACCACTGACTTTTGAAGGTCCTTTAAGCGTGGGTACAGAAATCGTTTTTGATATGCCTGATAAAACACAAAAAAGAATTTATATGCATCCATTAAATTGTGGCGTAAAAATTGCGGAAAAGGAAATTCTGGTTACAGCAGAAATGGAGTTCCTAAATAAAGAAACAACCAAATCTGTGACAAAATAATTTTATAATTTTAAACTTATTAATTAATAATTATTATGAATAAAATTTTAGCTAAAACATTTACTTTTCTCACTCTACTAGCAGCTTCTTCAACTTTTGCAGGAACCCAAGATGGTTATAATATTAAGATAACCGTAAAGGGATTAAAAGAAGGATCTACATGTATATTGGCTAACTATTACGGTGACAAACAATATATTAAAGATTCGGCAATTGTTGGACCAAAAGGGGAGTTGATATTTAAAGGGAATGAAAAATATCCCGAAGGCATCTATTTATTGTTGCCTCCTAGCAAAAAGTATTTTGACTTTGTTATGGATGCCGAGCAAAATTTTTCTCTGGAAACAGATACAACCGATCTTATTAAAAACATGAAGGTGAAAGGTTCTGAGGAGAATAAGTTTTTTTACGATTACCAAACTTTTATGTCTGGGAAACAAAAGCAAATAGAGCCGTTGCAGGTTCTTTATAGAAAAACGAAAAACAATAAGGATTCTAGCAAATTACTACAGGATAAAATTTCAGCAATTGATAAAGAAGTAAAAGATTACAAACTGAATTTCATAAAAAGCAACCCAAAATCATTTGTGAGTAAGCTATTTAAGGCAATGGAAGAACCCGAAATTCCAGAAGCTCCAATTTTAGCGAACGGAGTTAAAGATTCAACATTTGCATATCGTTATTATAAAGCACACTTTTTTGACAATCTGGATTTTAGTGATGAAC
>CAIXIP010000282.1 GCA_903919535.1 uncultured Bacteroidota bacterium
CCCTCCAGCTAATAGTTGGGGTGCTGGTTTTGGAGGCGGTAGTGGACCTTTTCCAACTGTTGTTCCAGCGGGCAGATACATTGCGAAAGATAAAATGTATGTAATTGAAAATATAAGCAATGATGGCAGTATTGCTAGCAATGTAAATTTTAGCTATAATAAATTTAACGGAGATGTTTTTACAGGAACAATAGGCGAAGATTATATTGCAAACGGTAAGGCTGTGCT
The DNA here is from genome assembly GCA_903919535.1 of uncultured Bacteroidota bacterium. GTDB lineage: Bacteria > Bacteroidota > Bacteroidia > 2-12-FULL-35-15 > 2-12-FULL-35-15 > 2-12-FULL-35-15. The sequence goes on from CAIXIP010000282.1 coordinate 229, forward strand.
AACAAATCTTCCAGCAGGCCTAATGGCAACAATAATTAGAAATACCGATTCTACTTTAACACTTTCTTTTTCAGGTAATGCAACTAATCATACTGCTTTAAACAACATCCAAATTCGTATCGACTTTTTAAACGCTTCCGTTTCGGGTGGCGATACATCAGTAGTTGCATTTCATACCGACTCGATAAAAATTTATTTCAGAGATGTTTTAACTGTTGCATCTTCAGGAGCTAATTTCACTACCATTGCAGGCGCTATTGCCGCAAGTTCGGCTTTTGATATTGTAGATATTTGGGCAGGCACTTATACCGAAAGTAATCTTAGCGTAAACTGGCCTATACTTTTTAAAGGACATGGTGCTGACAATACTATTGTGCAGGGGGCTGTTATTCCTTTTATCACTTCGCTTGGTGCACCAATTTTTCAGACCGCTAATAACGATACAAATTCAACGGTATTTAAAGACCTTACCATTCAAAATGGCTATGGTATTTATGGTGGAGCAGCATATTCACCGAGAGCCACACTTGCTTTTTACAATTGCCGTATAATTAATAATTACGTTAATACCAGCGGACTGCAGACATTTGGAGCTGGAGTTTGTGGCGTTAATGTCCGGATGTATAATTGCGAAGTTTCAGGAAACAGAACTGATTGCTCTTCTAACCCAAATAATGTTTATGGTGGCGGTTTGTATTGTGAGAATGCTTTTATTGAGAACTCTACCTTCTATAACAATTATTGTATGGTAGGTGCTGCAATATATATTAGTAACGATATAAGTGGCTCAGGTAGTACCAGCAGCCTTACAAATGTTACCATAACCAACAATAAAGGCACAGGGGCTTCAATGGCGGGAGGAATATATTCTCGCAATAATAATTCAATTATACTTAAAAATGTAATTGTATATGGGAATACCGCAGCAACTGGTGCCGATATTTATAATAATAATACTGGTGTAACTGTCAATGCAACTAACTCAATAATTGGAGTTACTTCAAGTGCATTAACTTCAAACACTAACGGTAGTAGTGCAGACCCAATGCTCGATACATTAGCAAACAATGGAGGCACTTCACAAACTTGTGCTTTGAAAGTAGGCAGCCCTGCTATTAATTCGGGTGCTATTGGTTCTGATATTCCTACAACCGACCAAAGAGGTTTTACTGCTAATGGTATTAGAGATATTGGTGCTTATGAATTTAATGGTCTTACTACTGGAATTTTAGAATCGGTTAAAATTGAAAATCAGCTTACCGTATTTCCAAACCCAAATAATGGTTTGTTTACAGTTAGTTCAAAGACCTCTGGCACATTCACCATTTTTAATCAGTTAGGTCAATCACTGCAATGCTTCAAATTAAATGGTACAAATAATTACACAATTGACATTAGTAATTTAAGTAACGGAGTGTATTATATTATGGGATATAGCAACGAAACTGTATCAAATCAAAAAGTAATAGTAACAAAATAGTTTTTCCTCGCTAACTAAAGCCTATCTAACAAGCCTTTAAATAAGAAAGCCTCCAGCTTTCGCCCTTATTGGTGTTGCACAAACGCAGCCATTGCAGGTGTTATTTCACCTGCAATCCCTCCAGCTAATAGTTGGGGTGCTGGTTTTGGAGGCGGTAGTGGACCTTTTCCAACTGTTGTTCCAGCGGGCAGATACATTGCGAAAGATAAAATGTATGTAATTGAAAATATAAGCAATGATGGCAGTATTGCTAGCAA
>CAIXIP010000283.1 GCA_903919535.1 uncultured Bacteroidota bacterium
GTTGCAGTAAAGTTTATTGGATCACCATTTGCTGCTGCTGGAACATAAACACGAATTTCATCAATTCCAATATCAGTTGTCCCCCAATCACTGGTTGCAGTAAATTTTATTTTTGTTGTAGCTGAATTACCTGGAAGAACAATAGTCTTTAATGTCCAAGCAGCTGAACTTATTATTGGAGATGGCGCAAGTGCTGATGTCCAAGTTAGTCCATTATCATCAGAAACATATACATTTAATGCATCCGAACCTGATGTATTTATGTGATAAAAGTCCATTTGCAAAGTTCCTGCAGTATATGCAGAAAGATCAATTGTTGGAGAAATAAAATCACCTGAAGTAAGAGAAGGTGTGTCGTAAGTGTGAAACCTTGCTGAAGCAAGTGTTGAATTCGCACCCAAAGGGGCATAAGCTCCTGTAGCTGATGTCCAACCAGTGGTGTAACCCGTTTTCTGCCAAACGGCATTTGCAGGAGTTGTTGTTCCACTCCAAGCTGGAACCAATGAACTTGCGTTCGTCCAAGCACTCTCAAAATTTTCTGAGTAAATAGTTTGAGCCTTAATATTCAATGTAATAAAGGCCATAACAAAACACGTTAACATTATAGTTAATCGTGTTTTTAATTTGTAGTTTTTCATCATATTGTTTTATGTTTATTTTTCTAAAAATTATTTTTCTATTCTAAGGGATTGTGATATTGTCAAAATTATTTTTTGACCAGATAGGTTTATTAAAAACCCACTTATTACCAAATATACTCATAAAAAACATTTATTTTATTAAAATTAGACCGATAATTATTTTTTGGTGTTAAGCAGCCATAATAAAAAGACGATAATTATTTCAGTGTGTTTTTATTAAAAAAAGCACAAAAAAAATTGATTACTCCTAATTAAACCCGCACTGTTGTTCCATTTTTGAAGCCTTTTTGGTTTCCATATTGAACATTTTCTTTTGTCACTTTATGCCGTCACTCCTTTCGCTTTCGCAGATCGTCATGTTTATTATACTTTCTTAACTTTTGTATTTAAAATACCATAGCACCCAGTTCTCTTAATTTTGGGCACATTAATGGTTTAGTGTTAAGACTTAAAATATATGTGCCAATAATTATGCTAAAAAACAACTATTTGATTGCTAATTAATTGCAAAAATCTACAAAACATTTTTTTCCATAAATTGGAAAAACATTCTGTTTTTTAGAGACTCACACAATCATAATCTTCTGACATTTTATGAATGGTCAAGTGGAGAATTCACTCACTCAAACCATCGAGCTCAATAAATTTAACCCTTTCACTAAAACTGAAGTACTATCAAAATCAAATTACTTTTTTAACGAATGTATTTCTAGAAAGAGCCCCCATTTTGCTTACTGGCATTATTAAAGATAATCAATAAAAAAACGGGGCTAAGTTTGTAAACTTAGCCCCGTTTTTTTGGACGTTAAAGTCTACTTCTTTTTGCTGCCAACCTTACTGAATATAATTTCCAGCAGATTAATAAATTTCTTAAGCAGGTCAAAATAAAGAGTAAATGCCAGTACAAACGACATACTCCAAATTACGAATAGATTAAACCAGAATGTGTCATAATACTTTCCGAAGAATTTTTTATGAGGTGCAAAAAAGTGTGCACGGCCAAAGTTTGAATCTATTGGATCAAGATAAACAGGATCCATCTTTTGGATGAACTCTCCATTCAGATCTAAAATTTTATTAAATGTATTTTTATTAGTAACCAAGTCATTTAAACTTTCGTTTTCATACATATCTTGGGTTTTTCTGAATTTAGCAGTTAACACGCTATCTTTAGTAAGTTCACCAATAGCCTTATCTTTTAATTCACTTGCTTGTTTAAATTTATTTAAGAAAACATTTCGAAGTGTCGTATTAAAGAAATTTCGAATTTCATTTGACACAGTTGCACTGAAAGATCCAATATTCAGGTTTTCTAGGCCGGGGCATTTTAATTTTTCATTGCCAGGAGCATTTAATTCTTTATGAATTTCATTGCTTACCATTCTCAATGCATCAATTACTTCAGCCTTGTTTTCTGGCTTTTTAAAATTATTCTCACAATAGTCTAACTTTGTTGACATTGCAGGCAACCAATAATCTTTTTTATAAGTAGCTATATTTTTTTGCTTATCGTATTTGTATAGATTTTTGTTGTAGTCATTTTCCTTAAACTGTTTTACTGCCAGCGCTTCAAAAGCCCAACGAGATGTCATTATCTCACCAGTAAAAGGCACCATACTTTGAGATGTAATGCTAGGATTGAGTTTATCAAATTTTACAATTACACCACTCAATAATAATTGAGGAATAATCAAAAATGGAATTAATATATAAATGGTTACAGCTGAATTAAAACTTGCTGAAATATTTAATCCCAACATATTCGCAAAACAAGATGTGGTAAATAGTACCATCCAATACGCTCCAGTCATCCCATGTAACTCCAACACACTATTTCCAACTAATACGAATAAATATGTTTGTATAGCTGAAAGAACAAACATGATAATAATCTTCGACCAGATGTAACTTCCCTTGCTCAAATTTAAAAATGATTCCCTCTTCTGAATCTTTCTGTCGCGAATAATCTCTTCAGCACTTACTGTTAAACCAATAAATAAAGCAACAACCACAGACATAAAAATATAAGCTGGTAAATTTTCATTTTCACGAAAAATATACCCTACTTTATTTGAAAGATCAGTATTATAAAACTTCACTAGATATGCAAGAATAAAAGCCAATACAGGTGCTTCTAATAAATTGATCATCAAATATTGTTTGTTGGTCAATTTCGATAAAACATCACGCGTAATAAATACTTTAAACTGTTTTAGTTTATTCGGTATTTTAAAAGTGCTTTCAGGGATTTCAGTCAAATGGTCAACATCCTCGATTTTTTTCTCTAACTTATCCTTATAATATTTATTCCATTCACTTGGTGAAACTTTTCGATGATGAGTAATATTACCATACTCGTCTAACACCTTTGATTCAATAATATTAAATACCTGTTCAGGATTCACATTACCACATTCGATACATTCACTTTCATTACTGTTTACATGATTGACAACAGTTTTAAAATAGATCACAGAATCGACAGGGTTACCATAATAAATTGGATATCCACCTACATCGAGTATCATCAATTTATCAAACATTTTAAAAATGTCAGAAGAAGGTTGATGGATAACAACAAACACCAATTTACCTTTCAGAGCAAGCTCCTTAAGTAAGTCCATAATATTTTCTGAATCACGTGAAGAAAGCCCTGAAGTAGGCTCATCAACAAACATTACAGAAGGTTCACGAATTAATTCGAGAGCAATATTCAAACGTTTACGCTGCCCACCTGAAATTGTTTTTTCTAAAGGGCTTCCTACTTTTAAATCACGTGTTTCAATCAAACCAAGGTTTGTTAAAACTTCTACTACCATTTCAGATATTTCGTCATCTTTCTTATTTCCAAAACATAGTTTGGCGTTATAAAAAAGGTTTTGAAAAACTGTTAGTTCCTCAATCAATAAATCGTCCTGAGAAATCATACCGATTACACCTTCAATTTTTTCTTTTTCGGTGTGTATATTGATCCCATTAATTTTTACTGATCCTGCACTCGGAACTTCATTGCTATTCAACACATTCAAAAGTGTTGACTTTCCTGCACCAGAACCGCCCATAATGCCGATAAGCTTACCTGACTCTTCACTAAAATTAATGTCGCGTAAGCCTAATTTCCCTCCTGTAAATTTGTATTCTAAATTTTGTACAACAAACGATACTCGAGCTTTTGAAGTATCACTCATAAAAGCACTTAGAATATCCGAGTAATAAACAGGTTTTACTTTTGAGCTTCTTAATGATGAACCGGGTGTTAATATAAACACCTTCCCTTGTGTTAATATTTGTCCGTTAAGATATAAATCACTTTTACCAAAATAGAAATAATTATTATATTTTACAGTTTTCAACTTGATCACATAATTACTAGCTATTCAATA
>CAIXIP010000284.1 GCA_903919535.1 uncultured Bacteroidota bacterium
ATGTGATACAACAGTTGCTTCACCTATAGAAACTCAAGTTTATTGTGTAACAGTAATTGATTCATCTGGTTGTATTGATAGTAGTTGTGTTAAGGTTAGTGTTGAAATTCCTTGCTTAAGCAATAGAGATCTGACGGTGCCAAATGCATTTACACCCAATGGCGATGGTAACAACGATGAATTATGTTTATTTGGATGGGATGCTTGTATTTCAAAATTTGAAATAAATATTTTTGATCGATGGGGTGAAAGAGTTTATAATTCGCAAGACCCAGGTTTTTGTTGGAATGGCGTTTACAAAGGTGTACAGCTTGATCCGGCAGTGTTCGTATATTTTATTAATGCAACTTTTATCTCATCTGGTGCTAAGGCGACAGACCCAAAAGATGTTTTTGAAATAACAAAAAAAGGTAATATTTCACTTGTACGTTAGTTTTAAAAAATGAAAAAGAGCGTCTATATTTTCTTATTAATATTTGTCTTAAAATATTCTTTATTTGGGCAGGATATTCATTTTTCAGAATATAATGAAACCCCATCACTTGTAAATCCTGCACTTGTAGGATCAACTTATGTTTTGCGGGCATCATTGATTTTTAAGGATCAATGGGGTAGTGTAACTGTTCCTTATAGAACATATGGAGCCTCATTTGATATGAAAATTAAGCCAAGGAATTGGGAAAAAATTGATTTCAAAAATAAAGCATATAAAAAAGCATTTAGTAAATTAGGTGGAGGTTTATCCTTTTTTAGTGATAAGGCAGGTGATGGTAAAATGGGAACCAACCAAGCCAATCTCTCTTTTGCCACACATATAAAGCTTAACGAGTTCAATGTGCTTTCAATGGGAGTGCAAGGAAGCGTGGTTCAAAAGTCGGTAGATTTCAGCAAATTCATTTTTTCTAATCAATACAATGGTACAGGTTATACCGCAGGACCTGCATATGGCGAAACATACGGAACAAGAAGTTTTATTTATCCTGATTTTGCAGTTGGAGTGCTTTGGCGTTATGAAAAAGGAGAAACAACAATTGGTGAAAACAATCAGCGTTCAGCTGATGCCGGATTTTCAGTATCTCACATAAATAAACCGAAACAAAAATTTCTGAGCACCACAAATGAGCAACTATTTTCAAAGTTTAATATACATGGTAAATGTTTAATAGGAGCCCCACATTCCAACATTGGATTTGCTCCTAGTTTTTTATTTTCATTTCAAGGGAAACAGAAAGAATTGATGGGAGGATTGATGGTTAAATATTACATGAAACAAGATTCTAAATACACCGGTATTATAAGAAAAGCTTCTGTAGGTCTTGGTGCATATTATAGAAATCAGGATGCCCTAATTGTTGCTTTTTTAATGGAGTTTAGTCAATATGCTATTGGTTTTAGTTATGATTTAAATACTTCCCGTTTAACTAAAGTTACTACCATGCGAGGCGGACCGGAAGTTACGATCCGTTTTAATTCTGCAGCTAAATATCTTTTCCAAAAGAAGTAGCAATCGGATTGTTTCGAAATGACTTTTTTTAAATTTAAAATTAATCCAAGGCATCTTAACAACCACTTTTTAAAGTTTCCTTTTTTATTTCAATTTTGTTATTGAACGAACATTAATAAAATTCTATCTTTGAATTTCAAAAAAATAATACTATGAAATACCTACCAATAAATTCGCAATTATATATTGAAAATCGTAAACGCTTTTCAAAAAAATTAAAACCGAAATCAGTAGCGGTTTTTAACTCGAATGATTTTATGCCAACCAGTGCTGACGGCACAATGATGTTCATTCAAAACTCAGATATATTTTATCTTTCCGGTATCGATCAGGAAGAAAGTATTTTGGTAATATTCCCTGATGCCAATGAAGAAGCGCATCGTGAAATATTATTTCTGAAAGAAACAAATGAACATATTGCAATTTGGGAAGGACATAAATACACAAAAGAAGAAGCAATAGCAGCTTCTGGTGTTCGCAAAATTTATTGGATGAAAGATTTTGTTACTGTTTTTAATTCATTAATGTGTGAAGCCGAAAATGTGTATTTGAATAGCAACGAGCATCTTCGTGCTGTTGTTGAAGTGCAAACACGGGATGCTCGTTTTATAAAGTTTTGTCAGGAAAAATATCCTTTACATTCCTATCATCGTTCAGCGCCTATTATGCATGAATTGCGTGCTATCAAATCAAAACTCGAAATAGAAGCCATGCAACAGGCTTGTAATATTACCGAAAAAGGTTTCCGAAGATTATTAGGCTTTATTAAGCCGGGAGTGATGGAATATGAAATTGAAGCAGAATTGATTCACGAATTTGTTCGTAACCGCTCTCGCGGATTCGCATATGGACCAATCGTTGCATCTGGCTTAAATGCTTGTGTATTGCATTATGTAGAAAATAATAAAGAATGTAAAGCCGGAGAAGTAATATTGATGGATGTTGCAGCCGAGTATGCAAATTATGCAAGCGATCTAACACGTTGTGTTCCCGTAAGCGGAAAATTTACTCAACGTCAGAAGGATGTGTACAATGCAGTGTTACGTGTAATGCGTGGTGCAATAAAAATGTTGGTGGTTGGAAATAACATCACCGATTATCATCGTGCTGTTGGAAAATTAACTGAAACAGAATTAATTGGTTTAGGATTATTGAAAGCTGAAGATGTTGCAAAACAAAATCCGGATGCACCTTTGTATAAAAAATATTTTATGCACGGCACTTCTCATTTCTTAGGATTAGATGTGCATGATGTAGGTAGCCGATACCGTCCTTTTGAAGCAGGAATGGTTTATACCTGCGAACCTGGAATATATATCCCAGAAGAAAATTTAGGTATCCGTTTAGAAGACGATATTTTAATTACTGAAAACGGACCGATTGATTTGATGGCAAATATTCCAATTGAAGCAGATGATATTGAAGCGTTGATGGCGAAATAGTTTTAAGAAAAAATTATTTATTAAAAGAGCAGATGGATATTTCATCTGCTCTTTTTTATTTAACCTCAAACCAACAAATACCAGCCACTCACATAAAAAATCTTACCGTTAACTAATTGAGGTAAATAGTTTCGTATGGTTATATTACATTTGATTAACCAAAAACCTCCAGCCATGAAAAAAAATCTACTTCTACTAAACGTGTTAATTTTATTGGCATTAGCATCATTAGCACAAAATGGATTTACTTCTTATCCATTGACAACTGCGACAAGCAATACCAGAAATTGTTTAAAAATAGATGCTCCTGGTAATAAATGGATTGGTTTCTCAAATCGTGGAGCTACAAAATTTGATGGTATCAACTGCACAACTTATGATACTTTGAATTCGGGAATTGCCGCAAACAGAATTTATGATATTGCTTTTGGCTCCGGCAATATTGTTTGGTTCGCAACTTTGAAAGGCCTAAGTAAATTTGATGGCACAAACTGGATAACCTACAAACATGCAACTTCAGGTTTGCCAAGCGATACTGTTTTGACTTTATTTGTTGATAATGCCGATATTTGGATTGGTACACAAAGTGGACTTGCAAAATTTAATGGCAGTACCTGGACAGTTTATAATACATCTAATTCAGGACTTGTAAATAATAAAATTTTATGTATCAACAAAGATGCTTCAAATAAAATTTGGGTTGGAACTCAAATGGGTTTATCTGTAAAATCAGGTACAAGCTGGATAACTTACAATGAAAATAATTCCAATTTTGTAAGAGATCAAGTAAATGCAATGTATACAGATAATACAGCAATGTGGATTGGGACACAAACCACAGGTCTTTTTAAATTTGAAAATAATTTATTTTATCCGATACGGTCACTTTTTTCTACTATTCAAATGAATTCCCTCTCGTTTCAGATAAATTCAATATCAAAGGGGTTGCAAGGTGGTGTTTTAGTTAATTCATTTTATGAATTTCTACCAACTCAAGTTCACCAATATATATTCTCACCAGGGTATGGAGGGGCTTATTTCCATGCATATGATGCATCCACTGGGTTGGTTTGGTTTGTTGGCCATATTGGTAGTGGGACAACGAATACAATTTCTTCATTTAATTACCAAAGTTATATTGGAACAACATTACTCCAGCCAATGCAAGGGTATAGTATGCTTGATATAAATGAAGTGCGTGCGGGCATAATGAACCGCGGGGATATGTTTTGGGATATTTTTGGCACTACTAATGCTAGATACGAAGTTCCCAAAAATTCGGGTATAAGTGCTAAGTTTGCATCTGCTTTGTGGATAGGAGGATTTGATAATGGAGGGGTATTACATGAAGCTGCAATGACCTACCGACAAACTGGAAGTGATTATTGGCCCGGTCCTCTGGATACAATAACCGGAACAATAGACTCTGCTACCTCAGCTCTGTATGATAAAATATGGAAAATTGACCGATTGAATATCGAAGAATTTAAAACAAATTATGCAAACGGATCAGTACAAAATGGAACTTACACTGTTAGTAACGATATATTAACTTGGCCTGCAATAGGAACAGGAATTTATATGCATAATATGGCACCATACGTGGATGTGAATGGTGATGGACTTTACAAGCCATTAATTGATGGTGATTATCCTAAGATTACAGGTGATCAAATGTGTTACTGGATATTCAATGATAATCTGGCTGCTCATACTGAATCAGGAGGTATTCCACTTAAAGTTGAATTTCATGCTTCAGCATACGCATTTACCTGCCCACAAATTACAGATAGTTTAAAAGCATTGAATTATACCACTTTTTACAATTTTGAGATCTATAACAGAGGTTCGGATAATTTTCATGATACTTATATTGGAGATTGGGATGATGCAGATTTAGGATACTATCAGGATGATTTTGTTGGATGTAATCCTGCAAGCAATTATGGATTTGAATACAATGGGACTGCTATAGATGGAAGTGGTCAACCTACAGCCTATGGAGCGAAGCCTCCAATGATTAGCACAGTAGTACTAAATGGTCCTTTAGCTGAAGCAAATGATGGAATTGATAATAATAATAATGGCATTGTTGATGAAGCGGGTGAAAAAAATTTAATGACAAGCTTTCTCTCCTTTAATAATAGCGCTAATCCAATTAATGGAAATCCTGGAAGTTCTTCTGGAGGTGCTGCCGCTGATTATTATAATTACTCACAGGGGTTTTGGAAAAATGCCACTCCAATGACATATGGAGGAAATGGCACAACACCTGGTGCCCAGCAAACAAATTTCATGTTTGATGGCCCTCCTGCTGGGGGAGGTTGGAGTGAAAATACAGCATTGAATGTTCCAAATGATAGAAGATTTGTAATGGGATGCGGTCCTTTTAATTTGAATGCAGGGCAACATGTAAATTTTAATTATGCATTGGTTTGGACCAGAGATTTGGTTTCAAACTATTCTATCGGCAATTTATATAACAAGAATTTAGCAGATGTAAAAAAAGTGCAGCAATGGTA
>CAIXIP010000285.1 GCA_903919535.1 uncultured Bacteroidota bacterium
GATTGTATTTGTAATATTTTTGGGAAGCAGTTAAAATTTTCTGCTTTTTTTCAAACAGACAAAAAAAAAATTACAATTAATATAACATCGGCTTAATGCTCATTTGTTGGCTTTGCAATAATTTTGTATCGGATATTTAAATATGAAGTGAGCACCCTAAAGGAATTATTTACTCCAAAGATAAGACTCCTTAACCACTTCTTGAATTACGTTAATTTAAGAATCAGGGGATGACAAAACACGAAAATTATTTTTTTTATTATCTCCTTTCAGTTTTACAAATCGAACCTGAATTATTTTTCCCTTGTGTTTATTTTCTGCTCTTGAAATTGGGAAATCTTTTTAAAATTAACTTGCTGATTAAATATCTACATTCTTATAAACTTAAAGAAGACCAGATATGACAACGACAGAAACATTAAGTTATAATAGGTTAGAGTATGAGTTCAAAAAACTATACAAAAGCAACAAGGAACTGATTTCGAATATTTACTATGCTGAATCAGTTCAACAAGGAATTTTACCGCACGAACGGCACTTCAAAAGATTATTTGAAAATTATTTCATACTGTATAAAGCACAGGGTATTATAAGTGGTGATCTATATTGGGTTGGTCAAAAAGGCAAACATAAATATTTTGCTGTTGGCGATTGCACTGGGCATGGTGTAAGTGGAGCAATGTTATCTGTAGTTGCATTAAGTTTTTTAAACTACATTGTTTTAGCGAAAGAATTTGATGAAATTGGAGATGTATTAAGAAGACTAGATAAAAAGTGGATAGAAACATTTCATCAAGGAGCTGAGTGGGGATATAATAATGATTGGCTTGAAATAGGGATTTGTTCATTCAATGAAGAAACAAGAGAACTGCAGTTTGCAGGTGCGTTCAACAAACTAACTTTAATTAATGAAAATAATCTTACTGAGTTTATCGGCAATAAATACCCTATTGGAGGGTGGCAATTGGAAAGGAACCGGGAGTATAAAACTTTTTCGGTGATATTGAAAGAGAATACATCCGTCTATTTATATTCAGATGGATTTAAGGATCAGTTTGGAGAAGTAAGCAAAAAGAGATATAGTAGTAAGCGGTTTCGCGAAATGCTTTTTGAATATCATGAATTATCAATGGACAAGCAAAAAACGAAAATTGAAATTGAATTAAATTTATGGAAAGGTTCAGAAGAGCAAACGGATGATATTTGTGTGCTTGGGTTAACACTTTAAAAAATAATTAAATGATACAAGGTCAGATAGTTTGGTTTGAAATACCTGTAAAAGATTTAGACAGATCTATGTTTTTTTATTCAGAAGTACTAGCAATCAAAATTCAAAAAGTGAAATTCTTAGAACAAGAGTATGGGATTTTAAATAAAGACAAAGACACCATTAAAGGTGTTCTTATAGAGAGGAAAGACCACAATCCAAAAACTGAAATAATTTTATTCTTTTATGTTGTAGATATCTTAGAAAGTCTCAGAGAAGTTGTGAGATTGGGCGGACAGATTGTAATAGGGAAAACTATGCTGAAACAAAAAACAAAAGATGGACAAATTTTAATCACCAGTAATTTAATTGATGGGGAATTGGGCTATTACGCTGAGTTTATTGATTGTGAAGGAAACCGTATTTGCTTGTATTCTAATAGCTAATTTTTGCAACATCATTTTTTCTAATAATTCTACTTTTAATAATTCTTAGTCGGATATTTAATAATCGATAACCAACCATCTTCAAAATAATAGGGTTAACTATATTCTAAATAAACGAATGCATAAGGGAAAGCATAAAAATAATATTTTAGTATTA
>CAIXIP010000286.1 GCA_903919535.1 uncultured Bacteroidota bacterium
ATAAAGAATAGTATGAGTTTTTGAGCAGAAATGGCGCAAGGAAAAAATTAGCAATAGGGAGGAAAAGCGATAGGGAAATGTTTTAGTATAGAGCAAGAGGGAACCGACTCCGTTCGGTTCCTTCTCTTGTTTTGCCCTGAAAAACGGGCAAAAGGTGAAACTAATATTTACATTGTCTTTAAATTTGCATTCTAAGTATTTGTAAATCAAATATAAATATTTATATTTGCCTTTAAATAATAAAATACAAATGAAATATAAACATGTAGCAATAAGTCCCACAAGCTTTGATAAGTTAGACAAATTAGCGACCGATTGGGACATGGATTATAAGGAGTTTATGGAGAGCGCAATTGACTATTTTAGGTTAACAGGCGAAGACCCAAAAGCCAACCGAAAAGACAATATTGTGAAAAGCATGAAGGAGCTACAGAACACTTTTATCTCATTCATCCGGACGCACGAAAAAAACCACCTTCTTAAATTGGTTCAGGATTTTGAGACCACCCGAAAAAGCTTAGAGGTAGATTCTAAAAAGACCAGTTCTGAAATTAGTAAAGAGCTGCAAGATTTTATGTTTAAGGGATGGGAATATGAAGACAAGGGAAAGCAAAAACATAAATGGAGCATTGCAGGGGCTTTAAATTCTTCTACAAATAGAGTTAAAGCCTTAGAGGTCGAATTAAAAAATCGACATGATGAAACGATTAAAAGCATTGACACCATTAAAAGGGACTTGTCGGAGAACCGGAAAGAGAAAAAGCAGTTTATCGAATCAGAAATAAATAAAAAGATGCAGGAAATTGAACAATGGGCAGGACTAAGCACAGATGGAAACAAAGGAAAAGCAAAGAATCTATTAATCGAACTAAAAACATTGATAAATGCCTCATATTAATTTTGCCCCGATAAACACAAAGTTCAGAAATTCAACTGGTTGTAAGATGTCAGTTGATTATTTAAGCAAGGAAAACGAAGGTAAAGAACTTAGTAGTCAAGAGCATTTTTTTAATGATAAACAAGATTTTATAGGCAAGGAAAGCGCAAAAAAAACAATAGATTCGCCATCAAAAGAAGGGATGTCGCCCAAAGATGCAAGGTATTTTGAAGTGATAGTAAGTTTTGATAAAAACGAGCTGAAGGGGAAAACGGACGATCAGCTGAAGGAGTACGTAAAAGAAAAATTTCCACAAGTTTATGCCGAAAGCGTAAAAGGAAAAGAGGTTGACAAAGACAAATTAATTTGGGTTGCTAAGCTTGAAAAGGAACGAAAATACAAGGGTACAGACAAAGATGTGATGGAAGGGAAAGCTAAGTCCGGGCAGAAAAAAGAGGGCGACCAAAGGCATATTCATATCCTGATCGCTAGGAAAACGTCAGACGAAAAAATGAAAGTTAGTCCATTGACAAACCATAAAAAGGAGAGCAAAGACGGAAAAGTAAGCGGTTTTGACAGGACAGAATTTATCAAAAAAACAGAGCAAGAGTTTGACAAAAAATTTGAGTACAAACGACCGTTGACTGAAAGTTTTGAATATCGGAACACGATGGACAAAGGCTCAAACAAAGAGAAATCGGAACTTTTGGAGAAAGTAAAATTAAGCCAGGAACAGGAAATAAAAAAAGCACCAGGGCAAGAAAAGAAAGAGAATAATAATAAAGATCAAAGCAATTATAAAGGCTTTTCAATGTAAAAATAAGAATAA
>CAIXIP010000287.1 GCA_903919535.1 uncultured Bacteroidota bacterium
CCCCTTATATTCTTTAATTTCTTCATTCCTTATTTCAATTTGGGTATCGAAATATTTCAATTGAAATTCATCATCCAAACGAATTTTGTAACAGTCTTTAACTGCATTGAATTCTTCCGCTAATCCATATTTCATAATAGAAATAACATAATTGCGAGCATCGTTCCAACTTAATTTTCCCTCACGATTACCGCTTTTAATGATTACCATTTTTTTACGCATTTGGTCAATTGTAAAAAAATCGGGTCCCATTACACTTGCAATTTTTTTAGCAATAAGTATTGCGTTTGCATGATCGGTGTTTTCAGTTGTTTTACTGTTTTCTGCTTTTTTCATAATATTAATATTTATAGGGTTCTGATTTATTTAAAGTTTCTAAAGAATCGGAAAACATCATTTAATTCAACGTTTCCGGTAGCAATTTTCATTGAAATTAAAATAGCATCCTGTATTTTTTTGTCTTTTATCCTGTCCTGAATATGGCTGATTAACTTAAATCCATACTGCTGGAAATAAACAACTGTAAGTGGTTTTAGTTGCCCGGATGGAACTCGCTTTATAGTGTTGGCAAGCAAAATATAATCAACACCATTTCCATTGGTAAGAGCATGAAAGATGTTTTGGGCTGCTTGTTTTAAAAAGTCGTTATCATTTGAAATTGGTTTTATTTTAGGCTGTTTGTGTAGGCTTATATAATAATCATACTCCATATTTATTTGCTGCATCTTTGCCGTTGCATCTCTACTTTTATTAATATCCGGGTGATATATTTTTACCAAATCATTCCGCTTTTTTTTTAGATCCTCCAGTGAATCCGTTATTTCAAAATAGGGTTGGGGCATTGCTTTCTTTATTATGCAGTTTAATTATTCTGCGTTTTGCAGAAATACGGTTACGAAAGGTTTTAACGATTTCAAAATTCACAGTGTAGTTAAAACACTTTTCATGCACACGCTCAATATTGGTGGCAAAACCAAGTTGATCCAGCTCGTTTTGAATTTTTGAAAATTCTTTTCTATTCATTTTTTCTAAAAAACTATCACCCCAAATGATTAATTATAAATTCTACTTGCTTTGGCAGCAGGTTTCGATAATTTTTCTTGGAGGTCATTTTGTCCAAATGCACCTTTATTGGTGCTATGCACGCATTAAAATCCTCATAACTCATCTTATAATGCTCACGAATGGATTTGAATGATTGTCCGGTTAATTTCAACGGTTTTTCCATTTGATTTTAAATGTAATTTGTTAGTAATTCACGATAAAGAAAATCTTTTTGCTCATTTAGAACAAAAAGACAATATGGATCTTTTGTTGATTTCATAAAGGTTTCAACGTATGTAAGAATCAACAATAACTGAATAGGAGAGAGGCTGAATGAAAATAATTTATTATTCACCATATCCATTTTTCTTATTTTTAATATATCAATCTTTCTTTTTAAAATCCTCATTTCCTCAAGTTGTATCTTAAGCTGAACAAGCTCAAATGTCTTTTTACGATAAATATATTTATCAATTTCTTTTCCAATATGAGTGCAGGTATAACTACAGAAACTACCGATAGCATTCAGTTTAGTTTTGTCTATTTTTAGTTTTATCATAGTATAAATGATTTACCGCTACTCATTCTAGGTAGCCTATTTAACAAAATAATTCCAGAAGAATAATCCAAAATAGTTTCTTCGCCTTTTGGAAGGCTGTTGTCGAAAATTTGAGCTGTTAAGATTTTTCTGCGAACTTTAGAAAACCTTGTTACGAGTGCTTCGATCTCATTTAATTCACGCCCATTGTTAGAGTACCCTTTAGAAGTAAAGAATGCTTTTTGTTTATCACTGCGGTAGGTGAATACATTTCCATCGGTGAATGAAGCTTTCATTGTCCAACGAGCACGAGGCTTGCCTTTTTTTGTAGTAGTCTGCTTTAGCTGTTCGGCAGCAGGGGAAACCTTTTCTGTACTTGTGGAATTTGCTTTTACATTCTGTTCATCAAGAGTTTTTTCTGTACTTGTTGAAATCTCTATTACATTCTGTTCATTCATAAAAAAACGGTTAATTAGTTGTTAGTTTTTGTCTGTTTTCGGGCATTTCCCGATCAATTGTTTGTTGTTATGGTGGATAACTCATTAACTTTTTTTCTTGCTGATTCTTCGGATAAACCCAGTAATACAGGAGAAATCCAGTAATACCAAGAATCAAATAAACCCAATAACCCAAGAAGATTTTAAATAAAATCCTTATAAAAGTCTTTCTCAATTATTGGAATAGGGTTAAAAAATGGCATATTTAAAGGGTTATGGTGATTTTGTCGGGTTGCTGCCACACTCGGATTTTTTTGACTTCATCCCAAATTAAATTCAGGTTGATGGTATTGCCTGAAAAAACACTTTTTGGTTTCCGTGTAGCTTTTCTGCTTTCCGTTTTTCGTGCCTGAACTTGGATTAGGTTGTGTTTTGTAAGCACTTTTTTTAGGTAGCAGGAGCTTCGGTGATCGTCAAAATGAAAATACCTAGCGAGGGTATCAATATTGCAGTTAAAGTCGGCTCTTAAAGAGTGCCAAAAATCGTAGCTTTCTGACCATGTTTTGAAAGAGGATCTTTGCATAAGCATTATTTTTTCGGCTAATTCCTGAATGGTTGCCCATTTTCCTAATAATTGCTCTAATCGTTCTATCAAATGATTGTTTGAAACGAATTGGCTAAACTTATAAGTTAGCCGACTTTGTATTTCTGCAATAACATAGGTTCTTAAGATGTATTCCAGCTTAGAACTTGTTTCATTGATTGTGATTTCATAAAATTGATTTGGTTTGATTCTGTAAGTAAGGGCAATTGTGTCCCAACTTTCGAGGGTGATGCTTTTAACATAATCGGTTTGTGGGTTAGATTGAATCGTAATTAAATTGAAATCTTTTAGCCATTGTATTCGTGTGTACATGGTATTCCGGCTAACTCCGCAAATATTCGCCATGTATGATACAAAATCATCATAATGCTCAAATTGGTTGTGGATCTTCCCGGAGGTGGTAATTGTTTTCAGGTAAGCAAAAGTTTCAAATACTTTGAACGCCCGGCTTGTTTTGTATTTACAAACAATGGCACGTGTAGATGCAATGGCAAGTGGTAAATTCTTTAGTATTTTAACAGTTGTTATTGGCATACTTCGGAATAACAATTGATTTCCTGCTTCATATTTGATTTCCTTTTCATTTATGCTACAACTGCAAGTGAATAATCTGGCACGTAATTCACATTCTCTGAAATATGCGTAGGGATCCTAAATGTTTTTGTAGTTGAAAATTTACCAAAATTCGTTAGCTCGTTTCGGGTATATGAAACATGTTTGATATTAATGTCCATTATGCAAATGGCATTGGTATTTGAATGCTTACCGAATATTTCTGCAAGCATTCTTATAGTATCTTCTAAATATTCAGTTACTTTAAAAAAGTGGATAAAAACGAAGTAGTTACCATTTGGGAAACCGCAACGTTCAACTGAAAGGTTAAACAGTTCGCTTATAGCTTCAAAATTCCGAACACATCTTCGTTCAGTTTCTTTAATGGCAAATTTTGGGGTTTTCCGGTCATTATCTAAATAAAACCAGTTTGATTGGTAGGAGTTCCAAACTTCACAATAAACCTTGTGTAGTTCATGTAGTTTTTGGGTCAGAAATAAATTGGTATTGAATATAAAGGATTCAGCTGCACGCTGAGAAGGAAAACTGTTACTTGTTCCGTTGCCTAGGTTTATTTCGTAGGCTTTTCCTTTTTTACAAATCTGTTTAATCCGTATCGTTTTCATGTTGCCACCTCATTTTTTGGGGCTGCAAAGCAACAATTTTATACAGTTACGCTCTTTTTTCTAATTCATGTATTTTGTCTTATAATTAATATTATGTTAA
>CAIXIP010000288.1 GCA_903919535.1 uncultured Bacteroidota bacterium
ATATGATTTTGATAACATCTCGTTTAGGTTTTGACCATTTATTTGTATTACTAGCCATATTACTATTAGCTAATTGGCTTTTAAAAGTAGTTTTTGGATCAGGGGTATTAAAAATAGCAGGCTATTTTTTTAGGTTTATTTGTTCGCTTTTTTCAAAAAAACATTCAAAAAAACAAACGACCGAGGCGATAAAGTTACAAGAACAGGACCTGGCAAACTACCCTTATTTTTACCCTTTGTACACTAATCAGGAGTACACAAATTACTATGCCATAAACAATCCATTTAGGGGCGTTTTAATTGTAGGAGGGGCAGGTAGCGGAAAGACACACACATTTATAAAAGGTATTATTGAGCGAAGTTTTGATTTAGGATTTAGCGGTATTATTTACGATTACAAATACCCATCCTTGTCTAAAATTTGGCACAATCTTGACAAAGAATATGGCGATAATATTATAACAAAGAATTATGTAATCAACTTTGAAGAACCCGAACAGAGTCACAGGGTTAACCCTTTGCATCCAAGCTATTTAAAAAGTGTAGCCTATGCCGAAGAATACGCAACCGCCATCCTTAACAACCTGATGCCTGAAACCATTAAAAAGCCTGATTTTTGGAGTCGAAGTGCCATAGCTTTGTTGCAAGCTGCAATATGGTATTTTAAGGAACATCACCCCGAAAAATGCAATCTTCCAAACGTGGTTACATTCTTACTGTGTATTGTAGCATACATGAAAGAAAATAACGTTAAAGATATTATAATGCCTGAAAACGATCAAGTCGGTAGTGTACAATACTTTGGGCTTATTTAGTTTAATCCGAAATAGCCACCATTTTATCTACGAAAAACCTTTGTCTTTTTCAGCTTTTTGAAATAAAAATCCTCAAAGACTGCATCTTTTTCGCATATTCCACGCTCCTGAACGTGTAAATAAAAATGACTTAGCGTGTTGGGAAGCTGCAATTGCTTCCGAAGTTGCCAAGTCATTTTATAAATAGTAGCAACCGATAAATCAGCCATAATGCTACTATTAGAATCCTTTTCAATTTGTTTTAAACTGAAGGGAAGCTGCAATTGCTTCCGATGTTTTTAAAGCTATACAAAGATAAATTTTATTTAATCACAAAAGCCATTTTTAGGTGGTGGCTTTAGAGTTCCATTTTTCTTCGCCTCTTCATAAGCCATGACTTGTTCCAGAATCTTAGGCATTATTAATTTGACCTTAGAATCAATGTACTTTAAATAATTTTGATGTTCCTTTTTTTGAAATTGAATCATTTTTTTATTTCCGAGTAAATACTTCTGCTCTTGATAGTGTTTCTTAATATTAGCGTACTCGCCAGTTCGTTTATTTTTTTGTCTGCGGCATTACGTTTTGAACTTCCTTTATTACCATAGATTTCAGTCAACATTTCATCTAGTGAAATGCCAGTTAAATCAAGCTTAGTAACCGTTTCTATTGAAGACTTTTTCTTATTCATAGCTAATATAAATTTACCTTTTAGCATAGTAATTTTTAGTAATGGAATTTACATTGAACTATTGTAATTCCCGCTTCAGAAACCTTGTAAACAAATCTATGTTCCTGCGTAATGCGTCTAGACCAATAGCCTTTAAGATTGCCTTTTAGCGGTTCAGGTTTGCCGATGCCGTTAAATTGATTCCTTTTACAATCCTTTATTAAGGCATTTATTTTTTCGACTTTATCCGGATCAGTATTTTGCCAATACTCATACTCTTCCCAAGCTAGTGGTGTCCAGATAATATTCATCGTGTAGGGTCGAAAGATTTAAGAACACTTGAATTCTCAGTTTGATTTATAGAAGCCATTAGGCGATCAGCATTGTTTTTAGTCCCAAGCAAGTAGGCTGTTTCAACCATGCTGTTGTAATCTTCTAGTGACACTACCACTACACTTTTTTCGTTAGAGCGTTGAACCACTACTGTTTCGTGTGATTCACAAGCCAAATCAAGATTCTTTTTTAAAGATTTTCTTAATTCTGTATAATTAATTGCTATCATTTTTAGTGCATTTATATGTACAAATATAAGTACTTAATATTGTACTTGCAAGTTTTTTGACATAATATAATTTTTACCACCAATTCAGGTTCTTAAACCCATAGTAATAATTATAGGCATAAGCACTGGCAGCAAAAGAAATGAACAAAACAACAGAAACGAAAATCCATATTTTCCTAGATTTTTTCCCCAATGGCTTAGCCGTAGGCGTTTCTTTTTTTGCTTCAGGAAGCTGCAAAGCTTTGTTCTGAATCTGAAGGTCTGCAAGGAGCATTTTTGTGTTTTTTTCGCTCTCAATTAGGGAAGTAATATGCTTATCTTTTATTTCTAATTGCTTATCCTTTACCTCTAGTTGGTTGTTTTTAACCTCTATTTCTTTTTTCAGAAAAGAGACCTGTTCAGTAAGGACATTTACCACATCCTGGCTTGAAGCTTGTTCGACATTGTTTGCTTTTGCAGTTTTTTGTCCGTCATTAGTGGTGGTTTTTTGTCCAACATTGTCGGACTCTTTGCCAAAACATGTCTCTAGCCATTCATGGCTATAACCGTTTACTTTTCGGCTATTTCGGAAAGTCGGAACGCACTTATACTTTTTTAATAGGGCGTGTCGCTCAATGGTTCTTGTAGAAACATTGTATTTAGTGGCAGCTTCGGAAACTGTAAGCAGTTCGACAGTTGTCGTATTTGTTTCGGATATCATTCCGCTAATTTCGGACAAATGGCGGACAGGTTTGCGCCCGACAAAAAGAATCTATAAACAGTTGTCTGTTTAAATGATTAGCCAATCCGGATTAAAATTTTGAAAGCTTCTGTTCTAAGGCAAGTATTTTATTTACTTCCTGAACTAACCTATCCGCTTCGGCTTTTCCTTCAGCTTCATTAGAAAAATGCAAATCTTTAATACTCATGTTGTATTTAGCCCATTTCAAAGATTCGTTATCCCACAGATCGGCATCCTTGTGTTCAGGATGAACATAGTTTAAACGTGCATAGATGCCGGATAAATTTTGTGCTGCTGAGTGTAATGATTCGTTAATTGCGAAATCATGCGCCCAATTAATTTGTGTTGTTTCCATCTTTTTGATTTTAGTTTAACTAATTCCGTAGTCAGCTTTTAAAATATGTCTTATCAATGGGGGAAGATCCTCACGTTTTTTTGTGCCGGCATTTAATTCATTGTCGAGAGCTTCCAACCTTCCTGCAAATCTAGCCATAAACCCTTTGTTGTATAGTTGATTGATAGCTGTTTTTACAAATTCTTTTTCGAAATCCTTTGTAAATATGTTTCTAAACATATCGCTGATATATTGCATGTCTGTATCCTTCAAAGCTTCCGCTTTGACGTTTTTTTCTGATACAATTTTAAATGTTAGATCAGTTACGCTGCGCCCTGTTTTCTTTTCGATATAAATAAAAAATAAATCGCATTCACCCTTGTCATATAGCGCCTTTAATTCCTTTTTTGCAACCTCTAGAACATTTTTTTTAAAGTTTGCATAAAATGGATATTTATCTTCTAGTTTAAGCATTTCCTTTAAGTCTTGAACACTAATATTCCATACCCCAGTGTCTTTGAACCTAGAGCAAAACTCATAAAAGCGTTGAGAATATTCAGAACGCAAAGAGAGCGCAACGTTTAGACTATAAGAGGTAAAACCCTTTGCTAATTCAATTAGATATGGGATAATTTTTTTTGAAAATTCAAATTCCAAAATACCAGTTTTAGAATCATATTCAGACGAACTGACAAAGCCAACATTCAGCCAGCTTCCTTGCCCTTTATCAATTGAAAACACCTTTTGTTGAAGGGATATAGCACTTTGTCGAACCATATTATAATGGTTATTTGTTGCAACATCTTTTATGGGAATCCGGAGAACCATTTCCCCAAATAATGTTTCATCTATTCCCGTTCCCATTTTTTGCTGCACTCTACCAATAATGTGGTAAATGATACGTTTTTCAATAACAGAATATTCATATCTAGCAGAAGTAATGATATTGGGTTGAATAATTTTAGTCAAAGCTTCCATAGTTTTTTCCGCAAATATAGTAAAATATAAGTATAAAATACATTGCGTATATTATTTAGTTAAGTTCGTAGCACTTTCCTTATAGTTAGATGATTTGATTTAGCAAATTCCTTATAGTTCCTTAGCACTTTCCTTATAGTTAGATTTTTAAAACTGCTGTAACTTGCTGTTATCGTTACACATATACATGTCCGTACTTTTTTACAATAGTACTACAATTTTAACTTTTACAAGTTTACTGTTTTTCCCTCGCACAAAAAGGAATTTTAAGACAAAGAGAAATTGAAAATTTGAAGTGAAAAAAAGCAGAAAAGGAATTGGGGAAA
>CAIXIP010000289.1 GCA_903919535.1 uncultured Bacteroidota bacterium
GTTATTTTTTAAAATCTAGCTTAAATTGACTAAGTTTGCACCCGAAATTGAAAAACCGGGTAACTTATTTCGTGCAATGACTAATAAAATCAATATACTCAAGCGAATTTCATTATTCCTGATCGTCCTTTTTACAACTTTTTCGGCTTTTGCGTATGAGCCTATTGAAAAAGAGAAAAATAATATTGTAAATCCTCCTGAAGCAGCGAAGGTAGAAGAGAAAAAATCTGACAAGTTTAATGCAGGTGAATTGATCATTGATCATATCACTGATTCACACGAATGGCATATTGCTGGGCATTTTGCTATACCACTTCCAGTTATTCTTTATTCTTCAGAAAAAGGATTAAGTGTTTTCCTTTCTAACAAATTAGAAGAAGGTGAAGAGTATAATGGTTATAAACTTGAAAACAAACACATTGTTGCTGTAGACGAAGACGGTGCAATAGATGAAAATGCAACAGCAAAACTATGGGATATTTCTATCACAAAAAATGTAGCATCTTTGTTTGTTAGTATTGCATTAATGCTTTGGATGTTTATTTCTGTTGCAAATAAATACAAGAAAAATCCAGGCAAGGCTCCGAAAGGGATGCAATCATTGTTAGAGCCTTTAATTATTTTTGTAAGAGATGATATTGCAAAATCAGCGATTGGCGAAAAAAAATATAAAAGATACCTTCCTTTCCTATTAACTGTTTTCTTCTTCATCTTTATAAACAATTTATTGGGTCTTATTCCTGTAATGCCTGGAGGCGCTAATTTAACAGGAAATATTGCTATTGGGATGACGCTAGCAATAATGGTTTTCTTAATTACAATATTCAGTGCAAACTGGAACTACTGGAGACACATCATTGCAATGCCGGGTGTTCCTTTTGGGGTTTTATTTATTCTTACTCCCATTGAAATTTTTGGAATGTTTCTTAAGCCAATGGTATTGATGATACGACTTTTTGCTAATATGCTGGCGGGTCACATCATCGCATTGTCTTTCTTCTGTTTGATATTTATTTTTGCTGAAATGAATCCTGCTGTAGGTTGGGGTGTTTCTATCTTCTCTGTTGCATTTACCATTTTTATGGGAATGTTGGAGTTGTTGGTAGCATTTTTACAGGCATACGTTTTCACATTACTTTCGGCTATGTATTTTGGTTCAGCAATTGAAGAGCATCATCACGCTGAAGAGCATCATTAAAATATTACTGCTGAATTCCCTTGCAGCAGATATTATCGAGGGAAAATAAAAAAATAAATAATATGTTATCATCAATTTTATTAGAAGCAGTTCCTAACATCGGTATTGGATACGGAGTTGCTGCTCTTGGTGCAGGTTTAGCTGCAGTAGGTGCTGGACTTGGTATTGGTCGTATCGGAGGAAGTGCATTGGAATCAATCGCACGTCAGCCTGAGGCTATCAACGACATCCGTTCAAACATGATTTTGACGGCTGCTCTTGTTGAGGGTGCTGCGTTCTTCGCAATGGTAATCGGACTTCTTGTAATTTTCTTGAAGTAATCCGTAAACAAATTTTCAGTACTACAACGGTTGGTTGTAGTACTGATTTTTAAAATTTTGTAACAACAATTTAAACTCAATAATAACATGGAATTAGTAAAACCCGCATTTGGCCTTATTTTTTGGATGTGTGTGTCATTTGGACTTATTTTATTCATCCTGAGAAAGTTTGCCTGGAAACCTATCCTTAACATGTTAAGCGAAAGAGAAGAATCCATACAATCCGCTTTAGATGCAGCAGAAAAAGCTAAAACAGAAATGCGTTTAATGAAATCGGATAATGAGCGTATTCTTAACGAAGCAAGAGCAGAACGCGATGCTTTATTAAAAGATGCTCGCGAAATCAGAGAAAAAATGATTTCTGAATCAAAAGGATTAGCAAGCAAAGAAGGCGATCGTTTGTTGAAAATTGCTCGTGAAAATATTCAAAATGAAAAAATGGCTGCCATCACTGAATTAAAAAATCAGGTTGCAGTACTTTCTATTGAGATAGCTGAAAAAATCTTGAAAGCAGAATTATCAAGTGATGAAAAACAAAAAGCCTTGGTAAAAAACTTATTGCAAGACATTAATTTAAATTAATAAGTTTCCAATTTAATCTGAGTAAAAATGCAAGGAACAAGAGTAGCAGCCCGATACGCAAAATCATTCATAGACCTTACTATGGAACAAGGTGTGTTTGAAGAAGCTCATAAGGATATGCAATACGTTTCTGATGTTTGTACATCAAATGCTGATTTCGTAATATTCTTAAAAAGTCCGATCATTAAAACAGATAAAAAGCAAGCTGTTTTGAAAGAAATATTCAGTGGAAAATTGAATAAAGTCACAGATGCTTATATTCAATTGATCACTGCAAAAAAACGTGAAATTTATTTAGCAGAAATTGCGAATGAATTCATAAGTCAATACAAAGAGAAGAAGGAAATTTTAACTGCGATTGTTACTACAGCAAATGGTATTGATGACGTTATCCGCAAAAAAGTGATGGAAATCGTTAAAGGAGTGAGCACAAGCGAAGTTGTATTGCAGGAGAAAATTGACAAAAGTATTATCGGTGGATTTATTATTCGTGTTGGCGATAAGCAAGTAGATGCAAGTATAGCCCGTAAAATAAATCGTTTAAAACAAACATTTAAGGAAAATCCATATTTAACAGAATTATAAAAAAACACGAATTACTTTCGTGTTAAACCAAAAAAAATAACAAACACTCAATAAATAATAACAATGGCAGAAGTAAAACCAGCAGAAGTATCTGCAATATTAAGACAACAATTATCAGGTTTTAAATCAGAACAGGAATTAGAAGAGGTTGGTACCGTATTACAAGTAGGTGATGGTATCGCTCGTATTTATGGTCTTTCAAAAGTTCAATCAGGAGAGTTGATCGAATTTACCAGCGGACTAAAAGGTATCGTATTGAATCTTGAAGAAGATAACGTTGGTGCGGTAATTTTAGGTTCTTCAAATGAAATTAAAGAAGGTGATATTGTAAAACGTACAGGAAGAATTGCTTCTTTGCAAGTTGGTGAAGGAATGTTGGGGCGTGTTGTTGATACAATGGGTAATCCAATTGATGGTAAAGGTCCAATTACTGGAACGTTATATGAAATGCCTTTAGAGCGCAAAGCTCCAGGTGTAATTTTCCGTCAACCGGTAAGTGAGCCATTACAAACAGGCTTGAAAGCTGTTGATGCTATGATTCCTATCGGCCGCGGACAACGTGAGTTGATCATCGGTGACCGTCAAACAGGTAAGACAGCTGTAGCGATTGATACAATCATTAATCAAAAAGAATTTTACGAAGCAGGAAACCCTGTATATTGTATATATGTAGCAATCGGACAAAAAGGTTCAACGGTTGCAAATATTCAACGTGTATTGGAAGAAAATGGTGCAATGCCATATTCAGTTATTGTTTCTGCAACAGCTTCTGATCCTGCTCCAATGCAGTTTTACGCTCCATTTGCAGGTGCTGCAATTGGTGAATTCTTCAGAGATTCTGGTCGTCCGGCATTGATCGTTTATGATGATCTTTCAAAACAAGCAGTAGCATATCGTGAGGTTTCTTTGTTATTACGTAGACCTCCAGGACGTGAAGCATACCCGGGTGACGTATTCTATTTGCACAGTCGTTTATTAGAGCGTGCTGCAAAGATCAATGCGAATGATGACATTGCAAAAAACATGAACGATCTTCCTGAATCAATCAAAGGTATTGTTAAAGGTGGTGGATCATTAACTGCTTTACCAATTATTGAAACACAAGCAGGTGACGTTTCAGCATATATTCCAACAAACGTAATTTCTATTACTGATGGTCAGATCTTCTTGGAGTTGAACTTGTTCAACGCAGGTGTTCGTCCGGCTATTAACGTAGGTATTTCTGTATCACGTGTTGGTGGTAACGCTCAAATTAAATCAATGAAAAAAGTTGCAGGTACTTTAAAATTAGACCAGGCACAATATCGTGAGTTAGAGGCATTCTCTAAATTCGGTTCTGACCTTGATGCTGCAACAAAATCAGTACTTGACAAAGGTTCACGCAACGTGGAAATTTTGAAACAAGGACAGTTTTCTCCAATGCGTGTTGAACAACAAGTTGCAATTATCTATTGTGGTACAAAAGGTTTATTACAAGGTATTGCTGTTAACAGAGTTAGAGAATTTGAGGTTGAATATTTAGCATTCTTAGAAGCAAAACACAAAGATGTGTTAAATGATCTAAAAGCAGGAAAATTCACAGATGAATTAACCGCTGTATTAGAAAAAGTTGCGAAAGAATTAGCACCAGGTTTTAAAAAATAGGTATTAACACAAGTCCTTTAATTATAAAAGGATTTAGCAGAGGCTCATAAATGGCAAATTTAAAAGAGGTTCGTAACCGCATAACATCTGTAAGTTCTACACAGCAAATCACCAGCGCCATGAAAATGGTAAGTGCTGCAAAATTGCGTAGAGCACAAGATGCAATTGTTCAGATGCGACCTTATGCAAGTAAACTAAAAGAAATTTTAGAAAACTTAAGCGCAAGTTTAGATAGTTCAGAAGGTGTTTATTCTAAACAACGTGAAGTAAAAAATGTTTTGATCATTGCAATAACTTCTAACCGCGGATTATGTGGTGGATTTAATGCAAACGTGATAAAAGCTGCAACTAAACTAGCGCGTGAAGATTACAAAGGAAGCAAAGTTACCGTGTTAGGAATAGGCAAAAAATCACATGATTTTTTCAGAAAAACAGAATACGGTATTGTTGGTTCAGAATTACCACATCGTTTACACGAATTGTTCGATAATTTGACATTTGCTCAAGTAGCGCCTGTTGCAGAAAAGATCATGAAAGTGTTTGCTGATTGCATGTTTGATCGAATAGATATTGTGTATAATCAATTTAAAAATGCTGCTGTACAAATAACTACTGTGGAGCAATTTTTACCGGTACAGGCACCTGTTAAAGAAAAAAATGCTAAATCATACGATTACTTTTTTGAACCGAGCAAAGAATTCATTGTTGCAGATTTAATTCCCCGCTCATTAAAAACTCAGTTGTTTAAAGCATTATTAGATTCACATGCAGCAGAACATGGTGCACGTATGACATCAATGCACAAAGCAACAGACAATGCAGGTTCATTAATAAAAGAATTAAAATTAACATATAACAAAGCTCGTCAAGCAGCAATTACAAATGAAATTTTGGAGATTGTTGGTGGTGCAGAAGCGTTGAACGGCTAGAAGGCTACTTTTCCTTTTCTTCTTAGATGGAAGGAATAAAAAAACTCTTTACTTAGAAGTAAAGAGTTTTTTTATTGCAAAATTGTATGTGTGGACTTATAAATGTACCAACGCTGCTAGTTTTTTGTTCTTTTTTTGTCTATTGAACAACTATTTTTTTTGTGTAAAATTTCATTCCGCAGTGCACCTTTGCCATATATATTCCTCTAGAAAAATTGGAAAGATCAATTCTATTCTCATTTTGATGATTGAAATTTAGCGTTGAATATATTTTTTCTCCTAATACATTATAAATTTCTATTTCTGCTTTTGTGTCTGTGTTTTTTAAAGAAACAGAAAATATTCCATTGTTCGGATTTGGAAAAATAGCTATGAAAGAAGAATCTTTATCATTTGTTATTTCTGTAGTAATCGTAGTTTTACGAATAGCACCTGCGGACCCAACAGAATATCCAATAGTGGAATTAGGAAAACAAAGAGAATATTGAGTAGTTCCTCCTGAAAATTGCACAGTCCAGTTTGTGCCACCATTTGTGGTTTTTTGAATAATTCCCGTACCTGCATAATCACCAGCAGCATAACCTGTATTGGCATCCAAAAAATAAACTGATCTTAAAACAATTCCTCCTCCGTATGTTGAGGTCCAATTTGTGCCACCATCGATTGTTTTAAGAAAAGATGAATTTTCTCCAACGATAAAACCTGTATCAGCAGAAATGAATTGTACAGAATTAAAATTCAAGCTGCCACTTGCACCATTTCCCTGCTGGCTCCAGTTACTTCCCCCATTTGTAGTTTTATATATATAACCTGATAATCCTGTTACGTAGCCTGTATCAGTAGATGTAAAATACACAGAAGTAAGATTTACAAGGGTATTTATTCCTGTGCCCTGTGATATCCAGGTAGCGCCATAATTAATGGTTTTAAATACTGTTCCCGACCAGCCAACGGCATAACCTGTGCTTGCTCCAACGAAAAAGACTGACAGAAAATTTGTAGTTGTTCCGCTTGTAAGTGTTGTCCAGTTTGCGCCTCTATCTTTTGTTTTAATTATTTTCCCTGATTGCCCTACTGCGTAACCTGTGTCAGCGTCTATGAAATAAACAGAATGTAAAAAACCTGTTGCTGTACTTGTTTGTGTTGTCCAATTAATACCACCATTTTTTGTATTACGAATGGTGCCTAAGTCTCCAACTGCATAACCAGTGTCAACTGCAGTAAAACAAACAGAATATAGGATATTTGTAGTGCCGCTTGTTTGTTGCGTCCACTGTGCTTTTATGGTTAAATTAAAAACTAACAGAAAACAAAATGTTGTGAAAAGGAGTAAATGTTTTTTCATTTTATCGATTAAGCAAAATTTCCTACTCGTTTGGCTTTTCAGAATCGCCCCGTTTTTACAATGGTTGCTGGTCTCCAATTATTGATTATTTATTTGCTTCAGCTTTTTTATTCAGATGATATTTTAATCCAATACTTATTACAAATGCTTTATTATTTATTCTAAGTCCGGTATTTATTGCTGAAGGTGGCGTGTCTACAAGTTTTGTTATATCATATTGGTATTGAAATTCTGTATTGATGCCAAAGTTTTTAATTTTAAATTCCATTCCGGCTCCCGAAGACAAGCCCCAAATTGTTTTGTGAAAATTACTTTCAATTTGTTTAAGGTAAAGATCCGATTTATAAGATAACTGATAATCTATACGAGCTCCTAAAATTATGTACGGAATAAAATGGGTTGTGGTATATTTTGCTTTAACTAATGGGCTAAATGAAAAATAATTAAATTTTGTATTATAAGTTTTATAAACTCCTGTCCCTTCAGGCATATTAACAGTTGTGGCTTGAATTTTTTCTGTACAACCTTTCTGACAATATCCAATGTCAGTGGCAATGTTAAAGTATTTGGATTTTATGAAATCAACTGTTAGAGCACTGTAACTACCAAGTATTTTATCTTTCTTCAACGTTAAATTTATTGACTTGTAAAACCATGTTTGGTTTGCTATTGAAACACCAGATTTAATTCCAACACTTTGAACGACCTGTCCCAACAACAAACTTGTTAGTATTAGGAAAATAAAAGTTGTAAAAAATCTTTTCATAAAATATTGTATTGCAGATTGTTTTCAAAAGGTAAAAATTAAACGTTACCTATTAGATGATGTACAGTATGTTTTGCACTTACTAAGGCTAGAACAAATATAAATTAAAAGAAGAGTAAGAGATTGCGAATAGTCGGAAATAAATTTATACCGATATGAAAAACAATCGCTAATGCAACATCTTCACATTGCTGTATAGCATTTGTTAATGGTAGTTGTAATTACCTATTCTTCATTTTACTTATATCCATATGAAGAACATTCCATCGGTGTCCATCAATGTCGGAAAACACACAACCATACATGAAGCCTTTCATTTCTGTTGGCTTGTGATTACTTGTGCCGCCTGCATCAATTGCCTTTTTAGCCATTTCGTCAACTTCCTCCTTGCTTTGTGCATCAAATGAAAGTAGCACTTCTGTTGATGTATTTGTTGATGTAATTTCATTGTTTGTGAAACCTTTAAAGGTTTGTTCGTCAAAAAGCATACAAACAACATTGCTTTCTCCAAGCAATAAACAAGCGGAGTTTGGGCTGTTATGTTCAGTGTTAAACTTAAATCCAAGTTTGGTGAAAAACTCTTTCGAATTGTTGATGTTTTTCACTGGTAGGTTAATCCAAAACTGTCTTGCCATTTTATTCTATTTAAATTATTGTCCAACTTTTAAAGATCTTCTATTTCCAAATTATTTTTAATTTAAAAGATATTTTATTTCCATCTGTCTTTTTCTATTCTGTAAATATAAACATCTTCGTTGTCAAGGTATTTTGTCTGCTTGTCTATAGTTAATCCATTTTTCTCTGCAACTCTTTGTGACTTTTTGTTTTCTAAGTCAATTATTGAAACTATTGAGGGTGTTAAGTTGTTTTTGAAAGCATAGTCTATAAAAATTCTAGCTGCTTCGGGAGCATAACCTTGTCCCCAAAATTCTTTAAAAATGTGATAACCAACTTCAATTTCTTGATTTCCATCAATTTTCTGAGTCAAGAGACCACATAAGCCAATAAATTTTTTTGTCTTCTTATCGATTAAAGCTTGGTGTCCGAAACGCTTATCTGCATATCGTTCAAGTTGTTTTTTTATCATATGAGTTGCAAATTCAAAACTAGAATTTAGTCCCAGTGATGACAAAAAAAGAAATTCAGTGGCATCTTTATCTTCAAAAAAACTTGCCCATGTTGTAATATCATTTTCAGTTAATTTTCTAGTTACTAACCTATCTGATTGTAAGTGTTCCTCGTAAATATAGTTTGTCATTAAGTTGTGCCTAAAATGTTTATAAACGATACAGGTTGCATTTATCTCCTTATCATTTTCATATGCAATTTAAACAATTAGTTATAGCACAAACAAGTGCATTTATGTAAAATTTTATTTTGCTGTATCAGTTAAATTAAAAAAGTAATTTAGGATATCTTATAAAAAGGTTTATTTTCGCAAAAAACATTCATTAAAAAATAAGATTTATTTCATGAGAACAATTACTCTATTTCTTTTACTGTTATCTCAAATTACTTCTGCCCAAAAAATAAAAGGGACTGTAAAAGATGCATTAACAAAAGAGGCGCTGTTCAATGCTATAGTTACAATTAAAGGCACTACTCAAGGCTCTGTAACAAATATTGATGGGCAATTTGAATTTGAAACAGAAGCAAAATTGCCAATCCTCATCTCAATATCATACGTTGGATATATTACCACAGATTTCAATGTTAACTCGTTTGATAGTCCTATTTCGATTGAATTAAAGAAAAATGAAAACCTGTTGAAATCTGTTGAGGTAACAGAAAATAGAATTACAGAAAAACAAAAAGAATCTCCTTTAACAATAGAAGCATTGGATGTTTTGGCTATAAAAGAAACTCCGGCTGCAAATTTTTATGAAGGGTTAGGGCAATTAAAAGGCGTTGATATAATTGCCGCAAGTATTGGATTTAGGGTGGTTAACACCCGAGGGTTTAATAGTACATCTCCGGTAAGGTCATTGCAAATTATTGATGGTGTTGATAATCAATCACCCGGGCTAAATTTTTCATTGGGAAATTTTTTGGGCGCATCTGAACTTGATGTGCAAAAAGTTGAAATTATTGTTGGTGCAAGCTCCGCTTATTATGGCCCCAATGCATTTAATGGTGTTGTAAGCATGATTACAAAAAGCCCTTTTGTTAAACCAGGATTAGCTGTATCTATAAAAGGTGGCGAACGAAACCTTTTTGAAACATCTCTTCGTTATGCGGAAGCATTTAAAAATAAAGCAGGGGTGGATAAATTTGCATTTAAAGTTAATGTGTCGTACATGCGAGCGAATGACTGGGTAGCGGATAATATGGATGCGACTGAACAATCTCCTGATGGAACAAAAAATTGGGGCGGATACGATGCCGTTAATCGATATGGAGACGAGTTTGCAGAAATGAACAACTCTACGAGCAATGGACAGCAAATACAACATCCCGGACTAAAAAGATATTACCGAACAGGTTATCAAGAAAAAGATCTGGTAGATTATAATACAAAAAATTTAAAACTTGGTGCAGCTTTGCATTACAGGTTGAAGCCTGAAACAGAATTGATATATGCTTTTAATTTTGGAACAGGTACAACTGTATATCAAGGGGATAACAGATATAGTTTAAAAGATATTTTATTTTTTCAGAACAGGATTGAACTGGTGAAAAAGGATAAATTTTTTATCAGAGCATATGCTACCAATGAAGATGCTGGAAAATCATATGATGCCGTGTTTACAGCGCTACTGCTTCAAAATAGGTCAAAAAGTGATATCGCGTGGAGCACTGATTATCGCAATTTTTGGCTTGGATATGGCACATCACCCAATCAGGTACCGGGAGGAATGCAACAAAACGTAAAAGACCTTCCGGGCTTTCCGACTCTACCGGTTTATCCAAACACGTTTTATGATTATGCGCTTGCAGATATAATTATGAACGCTTATTCTGATTCAATGAATCTTTGGCATTCTTATGCAAGAGGCTATGCTGACAACAATCGTTTAGTTCCCGGAACACAAGCTTTTATTGATGCCTTTAATGAGATAACTTCAAAATCAACATTTGGAGAAGGGGGTTCCAGACTGATTGATAAATCAGCACTTTATCACGTTCATGGAGAATATAAATTTACACCAACGTTTATGGATATTACCGTAGGTGGAAATAGCAGATTGTACACTCCGAAATCAAAAGGTACAGTGTTTTGTGATACCGGTAATGTGAAAATCACTAATTACGAATATGGTGTATATGTTGGAGTTGAAAAAAAATTAATGAGTGAAAAGCTGAAACTGAATTTAACAGTTAGGGTAGATAAAAATCAAAATTTTGATTTTGTAGTATCGCCAGCAGCCTCTGTTGTTTATAATATAAATGCAAATAATATTTTTCGTTTGTCTTTGTCGTCAGCAATTCGTAATCCTACTTTATCTGATCAGTATTTATATTACAATGTGGGTAGAGCTATGCTTGTTGGAAACATAAACGGATTTGATTCTTTAGTTACCATTGAATCATTAAAAGAATATTACAGTGTATCGCTGCCGCAAAGGAGTTCACTAGTGTATTTTGATATTCCACCAGTTCGCCCCGAAAAAGTAAAATCAATAGAAATCGGTTATCGCACAACAATTTTCAAAAATTTATTTTTTGATGGTAGTTGTTATTACAGTTATTACAAAGATTTTTTGGGATATAAACTTGGAGCAGATGTTCATTTTGCACCAAGTCCTTTGCAAAATAATATTTCATATATTACATTTTATAGGGTTGCAGCAAACTCAACTAATATCGTAACATCGCAAGGGGCATCGGTTGGTTTAACGTATTATTTCAAAAAATTCTATTCTATAAGTGGGAATTATTCCTGGAATGAATTAAACAAAAAAGGTGCTGACGATCCAATTATTCCAGCGTTCAACACACCAAAAGATAAATTCAATATCGGTATTACTGGCAGAGAGATCAATACATATTTTGGATTGTTTGCTAGAATATGGAAAAAAACAAGTCCGATTCCGATTAAAAATATTGGCTTTAGTATCAATTATAAGTGGGTAGAAGGTTTTTTATATGAAGGGTCGCCACAATTTACCGGTAAAGTTCCTTCGTATGATATGCTTGATGCACAGATTAGCAAATTTGTTCCTAAAATACATACCACATTTAAATTTGGGGCATCCAACTTGCTTAATAATAAAAAGTTTCAAGTTTATGGTGGACCGAGAATAGGGAGAATGGTTTACTTTTCGGTGTTGTTGGAGCTGGATAGAAAATAGCGATAACAATCAAGTTGACGATTGGTATCAATTTTTCAATCCCCATTTATATATTCGAAACATTTAAAGTTAGTTTCCAGCTAGTTTCAAAAATTATTATTCACGCATAATTGTTTTTGATTTAAAAATTATTTTATCTTCGCTAAATATTTATCACTAAAAAAACATAATTGATGAGAAAAAAACTACAACTAGTCGCAACTTTAACTCTTTTAGCCTTTTCAATTAAAGGTTATTCGCAAAGGTATTTAAATGAAGTTTTTACTTCAGTAACCGTAACATCTGATGTTATTTATGGAAATAATATTTCGATTTTAACAGGCACACCTGTAGCGTCTAATTTAAAAATGGATGTTTACGAACCTGTTGGAGATGTATTAGCAGCAAGACCATTGGTTATTGTTCTTCACACTGGAAGCTTTCTTCCAAAAGTATACAATGGTCAGCCAACCGGTAGCAAAAATGATAGCGCAGTAGTTGAAATGTGTACAAAATTTGCTAAACGAGGATATGTAGCTGTAGCTGCTGATTACCGTTTGGGTTGGAATGCAACTTCTACTAGTCAAGATGTAAGAACCGGTACATTATTGAATGCTGTTTATCGCGCAATACAAGATGCAAAAAATTGTGTTCGTTATTTCAAAGAAGATAAAGCAACAACCAATACATATAAAATTGATACAACAAAAATTGCTGTAGGAGGTTTAGGTTCAGGAGGATATATTTCTCTTGCTTATGCATCTTTGAACCAGGTTTCTGAAATCACAATGGCAAAATTTATTGATTTTTCATTAACAACACCTGCTCCTTATATTAACCAAGCATTATCAGGTAACTTTGATGGAACAAATACAACACCTCTTAACACTGCTAATTATCCAAATCATACTTCTACAATAAACATGGCATACAATATTGGCGGTGCAATAGGAGATACTTCTTGGATAAATCAGGGAGAAATACCAATTGCTGGAATGCATTGCACAAAAGATCCTAATGCCCCTTATAAAACAGGTGTTGTTATCGTTCCTTCTACAGGACAAACGGTAGTAGTAGCTAGTGGTAGTTATGATGTTGAAAGAATAATAAACAAGCCATCGATTAACAACAATGCAATTTTCAATAATTCAGTTTATACTGATGTGTATTCAACTAGAGCAAATCTGATAAATGATGGTTATGAAGGTTTATATCCTTTTATAACACCTACACCAGGATCTCCAGTATGTGGAGGAGCCGTGGGACCACAAACAGAACAAGGAAGTCCTTGGGATTGGTGGGATGGAGCAACTTTTGCTGCACAATACAATGCTGTTACAGGTACTACAAATGGAGCAGGTGCTAATTGCCTTCAAATGAGCGGAAATCCTGATATGTCAGCAGCAAAAGGACGATTATATATTGATACTATTCAAGGGTTTCTAAATCCTCGAATAGTGTGTGCTTTAGGATTAGCAGGCTGTGTAGCAAATGGTATACATGAAAACGAAAATAATTCAGCAGTTGACATTTATCCTAATCCTTCTAATTCTAATTTTACAATTTCTTTGACAGGATATAATACTATTCAACGTATTGAATTGTTTGATATCACAGGTCG
Source organism: uncultured Bacteroidota bacterium (assembly GCA_903919535.1). Classification (GTDB taxonomy): domain Bacteria; phylum Bacteroidota; class Bacteroidia; order 2-12-FULL-35-15; family 2-12-FULL-35-15; genus 2-12-FULL-35-15. The sequence continues at coordinate 13,262 of CAIXIP010000289.1, forward strand.
TTTGGTTAAAGACATTGCAGGTTTGAATACTCAAACTTATAGTTTCAATAGTTCAGATCTACAGGCTGGAATTTATTTCAGCAAAATTATTTTAAACAACAAAAAGGAGATTACAAAAAAGGTTATTTTGAAATAATAAAGAATCTTAGTAATTAAAATAATAACCCTCCACTAATTTTTTAGTGGAGGGTTATTTATTGCTGTAAATTGGCCCTGTTATAATTGTTAAAGAAGCAAAGTTGTTATAATAAATGATGACTATTTGATATTGAGCATATCTGGAATAATTAGTTAACGTCCCCTATGCTATTTTCCTTGATAAAGATCGAATGGAAAAATTCGTGATGTAGCAAATTTCGCGATACAATATGGAGATGGATTTTTTGTTTGGGCAGTTGCTCCCTCGACAAATAAAAATGCTTAGTGCTATCTTAAAAAATGTTGTGTTTTCAAAAAAAAAATTAATTGTTTGTGATGGTAGAATTAATTGTTTTTTTTGAGGAATGTTAATTATTTGTTTTAATAAATTTTTGTTGGCCAATCGAAATATCATTATTGAATAATTGCAGAAAATATATCCCTTCAGGTAGTTTGTCCACATTGATTTCTTTTTCTGAATTGAAAAAACCGCCTTTAATTATAGAACCAGTAACATTATAAATTTTGAAGGATAGTTTTTCGTTTTTATTAGAGCTTACAGATATATATGTTGTTGTGGGATTCGGAGAAATTGTCCAATAATTATTTTGATATTTTTGGGATAACACATCTGTTAACGTTACAATAATAGTTTGAGTTGTTGTGTTCTGTTTACCGCATTTATTTGCAGTAAGAGTTATTGTGTATGATCCTGCAGCAGGAAACTGGTGAATGGGGTTTGTTGTTGATGAGGTGTTGCCGTCACCAAAATTCCAAGTGTATGCACTAGCGTTTATCGAAGTATTAGTAAATGTTATCTGATTTGAACCTGAAGAGATATAATTGAAATTTGCTGAAGGATCATATTCGCCAATGTGCCAGTTTAGTAAATTGTCATATACAATTAATTTAGCTGCATTCCTTATAATTGCTGCATCAGCAGTAGGAAGGGCAGGATTGAAAGTAATAACTGAAGGATCTTTTCGAAAAAGTGTAGCATAAAAACAGCAGGCAATAGCGTATGTGCCAGCAACAGATGGATGGCTTTCATCTGCTGAATACAATTCAATTAATGGAAAATTTTGTCGGATGTAATGCCAAACTGCACCTGCCGGTGATAGTATTGCATTGTTGCTGTCAGCCATTATTTTGTAGCGTAAGCTCAACAAACTATCCATTCCTGAGTATGTGCATACAGGTGGCCATGATGCGCAATTGGAGGCATCTCCATTCTTTCGCCCCCAGGTCATATAAAATACCGTTTCAGCACAAGGGTTGTTCGCATTAATTGTGCTATCTAAAATATGTGCATATGGAAAAACGTCTGTTTCAACCTGACTATCAGGAAACGAAGGAAGCTGACTTTGTTCCTGCAAAACAACATAGTCCCAATTTCCAATTGCAATTTTGCTTAACGAGGTAGCATTTAAGCAGTGCTGTTGCAAGGTGTAGCCACCAGGTGCACTGCTGTCAAAGATAGCTGTATCGCCTACTGAAGTTGCAACATCTGCAACCATTTGTGGTAAATTATTTACATATGTATAGCTGTTTCCTAGAAACAAAATTTTTTTTGATTGACCTTGCCCAAATCCAACTAAACAAATTAGTAAGCTCGTAATTGTAAATATTTTTCTCATACTTTTTAGAATTATTTTTTATTGAATTGTCCTGTTGTACTCCCTATGATAAAAAATGAAGGACTAAGGTTGCGTGGGGATTGTAAAAAGAGGGTTTAAATTTAGTAATTGATGTAATATTATATCTGACTTGATTAGAGTTGAAAATAAGGAATAGAATTCAGATTAAAAGAAAAATTTAATAAGTAAACGGCATACGCAATCAAGTATTTATTGGGTATTGATATGCCATTATTAATAAGCAATATATAATTGAAAATGTCAAAAATGGCACTAAAGTTCCCTCATTGTAAAGGTATAATCTTTTGTATTGTATTCAAATACAACGTTATTAAATATCTGAAAGCTGTATAGTGTTTTTAGATTTTATTATTCTTTCAGTTTCACTTTTACATCAACATCAACATTTGGTTTCGCAATTAATTTGGCTACTTTACTTTTATTAAGGGCAGGAATTAAAGTTGGAGCAACTTTGCCTATTGGTTTGTAAAGTAACGACTCTTCTTTTGTTTTAAAGGATATCATGGGATAACTTTCCTCCACAGCATCGATCATAAAAATAATCACACTCATTACCATCGCAAATTTTAAGGCACCAAAAATAGCTCCACCAATTTTATTTATTGCACTTAAAGCCATTCCATCAGCCATTCGTTGAATCAGTTTAGCTATAAAATAAACCACAATTACAATCAGTAAAAAAGTAAGTGCAAAGGAAATAATTGGTAAATATTTCGATTGCCAATTGAACCAGTCGTGGATTTTGTTTGCTAAAAAATCAGATAGATGAACGCCCCCCCAAACACCTAATGCGAAAGCAACCATTGTTGCAGCTTCAATTATCAGGCCCTTGGTAAATCCTTTATAGAGGCCCCAAACTAATGGAATGCAAAGTATGATATCAATGTAATTCATATACGTGTTTTGAATAACAAAGAAAATAGATTGTTGCCTTTCCTTTTCGTATTCGGATAAAACTTATTAAGAAAGGTGTGTTCAATTAGTAAAAAGAATTATTTCCAAGGAAGCCGTGGCGATAGGTCGATACAATCTTTTGGACATGCATCAACACAACGTTCGCATAAGATACAAGATTTGCTGTCTATTCTTTTGTCAGCTTTAACCGAAGTTCTGACATCAACAAGCATAGGGCAGTTTCTGTTGCAAAGCCCACAACTATTGCAACTTTCAGAATCTATTGGTGTGATCTTGAAAATTGAAAATTTTGAAATTAAGCCAGACACTGTAATGAAAGGACAAAATGTTCGGCAATAGGATCTGCTACCCCAATATCGTGAAACAAAAACTCCAATGGATAAAATAACAAGATTTTCACCAATGATCCAATAGCGTTTAGAACCCTCAAAAACAGCCGGATTGTAAATATATGAAGCAATAGAGCTGATAACAATTAGTAACCCTATGTAGACAAAAGCGATTACTTCATTTCTGATTTTCGGTTTTTTTATTTTCGGATTCAACGGTTGAACGAGTTCGAAAAATGCTCCGCTCCAGCAAGCTCTTGAGCAAAATGCATTACCCATAAAAAAAGGCAAGATCAAACGCGCAAATACAAATTGAATCAATGCACCTGTAATAACTCCTGCATACAGGTCAAAAAAAATTTCAGAAAACTGGAAATTTACATTTCCATATAATGAAAGCCCTATGAAAAGAAACCCTCCAACTAAGCCTTGAATGCTTCTGCGAAAAAGTTGTTTGTATTTTGGAAATTGCACCGTTAACCACTCCCCGAATGCAGCTGCCAAACCCATACCAGCAAACATAAAAAAATATTTCGTCTGCCCTCTGAAAGATGCAACACCTAAACCAACTGAAGAAAAAACGCAAATAAGAGTGATGGGAAGTGCGTATTTTTTTAACATGACAAGTGTTTTTCTTTTTTACTAAACATCTTTTTGATTGCAACGCTATTGATGCACTTAAAGCAACGCTATGATATTTGGCTCAAAGCAAATATACGATGCCCAGTTGATAATCGCTGATTTTATGATATGAATCATAAATACTGACTTTTATGTATTAAAAGAGCAAAATTAAAGCGATTCGCTAATTAACGAATCGCTTTAATTTTTAAAATATGGTTATTATTTACTTACCAACCTTTACTCGTATTCCTTCAGAGTTGCTGGCAAATTCAGGAGCATACATACATTGGATGGAAGTGATTCCATTAGAAAAATTACCATTGTGTGTGACCACCAAAGGATATTCAAATATATATGTTCCTTTAGGTAAATACGAGAAAAAGAAATTGGTTGCCGCATCACGTGTGCTTTCATAATAACCTAGGCCATCCTGATATTTGTACCTCGAAATCACATTGATAGGCTCAAATCCAGCGGCACGCATGTCTTTCATCTGAACATATTCCATATCTCTATCTACCCTTAATTCAATTCTTACTTTTATTTTGTCACCAACTTTTAATGTTGTTTTTTCTGTGATCGGTTCGATAACGGGGCCTGCATCTGAATTTTTTTGCAAGAATAATTGTTTCTTCAAATTTAGTGGAGTTTTAGATGGTGTGATTTTATCTAATTGCTCAAAGTATTGCCAATACAATGCTCCCCAGCTTACTCCTTCATCTTTTTTTGTGATCTTTATTTCTCCCATACTTGGTTTTATATCACTACCGCTCCAAGATGTTTTGAAATAACCTGTTCCTGCTTCTACTTTAACATCAGGCATTTTTTTAGGATCAATTTGCATATCACCCAAACTAATTTCCACATTACTTTCTGTGGATAGCCAATCAGTTCCTCTCAATAGCAAGGCATACACAGCTTCAGTAGTTGCTTTAGTAGTTTTCCAATCTTGTGTTTGTTTAGATTTTAATAACCACACTTTCAAATCATCTACCGATTTTTTATCATTGCTAACTTCATCAAATGCCTCAATTAACAATGCTTGTGCTTCAATCGGAGCTTGATACCAATAATAACCTCCATAGTTTTCTTTCCAGTACATTCCCATTTCTTCGCTATTCAAGGAGTTTTCTTTCAGAGATTTCATGATGTCCTTAGGAGTATTTTTATCATCATAACGGAACAATGCTAATGCTATCATTCCTTGCATATACCGACTGTTCGATAACCAATATTTTTTCTCTTCTCCTTTATAATAATCAAAAGCTTTTTGATTGCGATTGTCAATTGCAATGTCTTTGAAATAACTGCGAGCATACAAATATTGAATTTGCTGATAACTCAAATGATTGTCATCGATGTGGGCTTTATCGTAACGCAAGATCCATTCGTAATCTTCGCGAATTCTATTATCTAAATACTTCACACCGTCCTTCACCATGTTCCAAACCTTCGCATCCTCACGAACATTTTTTACTCCTAAATGATCTAGGTGTCCCATTCCGGTTATGATGTGTTGAGTAATATAACGATCATCAGGCATCCCTTCAAACCACGGCCAACCACCATTTGGCGATTGCATCTTCTGTAGTTTTTTCATCGCTTGGGAGAGCTCGTTACTCATTTTGTTTAAATCAAATAAAAGCGCAACACGTTTTTTTCGCTCTGTTTCATCTTTTGCATCCAGCACCCACGGGGTTTCTTCGAGCATCAATGATTTTAATTCTTGATTTTTTTCAAGATTAGAAAGCAACGCTTTTGAGTCGGGAGTGTTTTTCCAGGAATCAAAAACTGCTTTTATTTTAGGTGACGAATTAGCAATATGAGTAGCAATGCTGTTTGCATAAAAGCGAGAGAATGTTTGCTCGGCACATTCGTAAGGATATTCCATTAAATATGGTAATGCTTGTACTGCATACCATGCTGGGTTAGCGGTAAATTCCAATGTTAATTTATGATTGTGCAATGTTGTTGAGCCATTACTTTGATTGATCAGTTTTTCGAAACGAAAAGTTTTTGTTTGATTGCCTCGGATTGGCAGCGGCATTGTTTCGGTAACCAACATTCTGTTCGTTAAAACGGGTAGCGCCATTTCTTCGCCATCAGTGAAATTTCCAGCTTTTGCAACAACTTTATAGGTGATAGCCCCAACACCTTCCGGAATGGAAATGTTCCAGGTTACCACAGTACTTTTTCCTTTCGGGGCAGTAAAATCTCTTTCCCCAATGGTGTTAAATTTACCATGAAGTGCTTCCACCATGTTCCAGGTAATTTCTTTCATTGTTGTTGCATCGTAAAGAAAAATATCTGCTTTTCCTGTAAGGTCCGTATTCGATAAGTTAGTAATCTTTGAACTGAATTCCATTTTATCGTTTTCACGAAAAAAGCGCGGAGCGTTAGGAATCACCATCAGTTCTTTTTGTGTTACTAATTCTTTTTCAATGGTTCCGAATTTTAGATCTTTAGTATGAGCAAAGCCCATCATTTTCCATTTTGTTAAGGCTTCAGGAATAGTAAATTTAATTATCACATTTCCATCTTTATCGGTTTCCATTTGTGGATAGAAGAATGCCGTTTCAGCAAAATTGCTGCGTGCTGAAACTTTCGATAAGTCTTCTCCCCCCTTTGAGTTGCGAGTTTGGTTTTGTGACTCACCTGAGGCTCCTGTTGTTGAAACTGTTGTAACATCGTTTAGTTGAGTTGCAAAACCGTCTCCATTTGCTGATTCTTTTTTCGCTCCGGCTTTGTCTTTATTTTTTCCGCTAGTCTCTTTTTCTTCCAATACGGGCATTTCATCTGCAGCCATTATTCCAGCTGAAGGAGCTTGAGCTGATTTGAACATCATTCTGTTACCACGATAATCTCCATTCCCATCATTGTCATATCCATAACCATTGGTGTATCCAAACCAATTTAAATGATCATAATAACGATATGCGCCAACAGGGTATTTATTCCAATCGATGCCAAATAGCTGAGCATTGGCTGTTCCAAAACCAGAATTAAGATCCCAATATAAGTTTGAATAATAATTGTTGTAAATATTGAAATACCAATTGTTAGGTCTGAATGCATCTAAAGACGCATCATATAATGTTGCCATCATTTCAGCAGCAAGCTTATCTCCTTTTTTATCTTTGATTTTTATTTTCCATTCTTCTTGTTGTCCTGGTAACAGTTTATTACGGAAGGTTTCAAATTCAATATCCAACTCTTTATTGGTATATGGAACTGTGATTACACCATCATGTGAGTACGAGCGATTGTTTTTAATGAATACACAATGAAAGGAAAAATTACCGCGGTGTTTTTCTTCAACAGGAATTTCAATTAATTTTTGTTCTCTGTTTAAGGTGATGTATTCCTTTTTCACTATTTCGCCTTTGTGTTCAATTTCATAGAGGATTTTTACATTTTCTTCTTTTGAGCCAATGATAAATTTTGCTTTGCCACCTGGCTCAATTGGCTCATTCGTTAACATATTGAACCAATCAATAGTGTTTCCAGGTACTTCGATGCCTGAATTTGAATAGACCGTAAAATATTTTATATCCTTTACGTCTTCAGCATAGGCATCTTTGCTATGCGCTTCTATCACATATACACCTTGTTTCCATGTTTTGAGATTGTTGATTCTCACGGAATCATTTATGTTTTCACCATTGTGCTGTTTTGTAACATCAATTGAATTGAAAAATTCTTTTTCAAAAACTTTTTCTCCGCGCTCCCATTTGTACATATTGTTTTCGTCTTTGTATTCATCGTTCGGAAACAATTTTTCAAACTCTTCTTTACTCATCAAGTATTTATCTGGTTTACTCCAACGTCTTTCTCTTAGCGTTTTTGAAGGCTCTTTTAATTTGAATATTTCTATTTTTCCTTGAGCAGTTTCAAATTGTCCGCTCATGTTTGTAGTGTAAATTGCAAATGCATCTTTGTTTTCTTTTTCAAGTAAAGATGGAATAGAAATATTTAAATTCAAAGCTGTATATGCTGCGTTTACATACGTTTGCGAACTATGTGTTTCACCATTAATGTCGGTTACATCGGCATATATGGTATACGAATAAGTTGGTTGATATGATTTAGGAATACTAAGATCGGGAATGGCTTTAAAATCTACAAAGAAAGCACCGGTATCATTAGAAACAGTTGCGCCATTTGTAATTTCCATTTGTGCAGATTGTGGATAATATCCTCTCCACCAATACCACCAATATGGAAAAGAAGCATTACGAACTACTCGATATTTTACTTCAGCGCCATCAATATTTGCACCTGAATATGCTTTTGCTATACCATTTACTTTAATATTTTCTCCTAAACGATAACTGCCTTTTACCGGATTAAATGTTACTTCAAATTTTGGTCGTTTGTATTCTTCAACAGAAAAATAAATATTTCCACTTCCATTAGTGATACTCATTTGTCCGTTTAATACACCGCTAGGAGTGGTAAATGTTCCGCTGAATGTACCATATTCATTGGTTGTTAAATTTAGGTCAGCAACCTTCTGATAATTCACATCATAAAACGTAACAGTAGTTGGAGTGTTTGGCATGACAGTGTTTTTCTCTCCATCCGTTTCTATCATAATGCCTTTAAAATAAACAGTTTGCCCTGGACGATAAATTGCTCTGTCCATAAAGAAAAATGTTTTTGGATACGTTTTTCTGTTTTCTGAATATGTTTTGTATTGATAGATTCCTGTTTCAGTTTGCAGTCTATCAACATCTCCATTATTTGTTACAATTGGCGAAGGTGATTGCATCGAAAATTCTATTGTAAAATTTCTATAGTCAGTTGGTGGCGGCACATTGAAATATCCATTTTCATCGCTAGTGTATTTCTCCGATTTTACATAATCATATTTTCGAGAAACATAATTGTATTTTTCATAATATAGCTGTGCTAACACGCCTTTTAATGATGCTCCAGTTATTCGATGCTGAACATAAAAATCATAACTTCCATTTGTCATTCTGCGATTTACGTAACTGATATTTGATATCCATGTACCTGCGTACGCAATACCATTGTTTTTGTATGAAAACCCTTTGTCTGATCCAACTAAAACTACATAATGACCTAGTTGTAACTCTGGTATTTTAATTTCAGTAGTATGCGTTTGATAATCGCCATCATCGGGTAATTCAACGGTCCATTCTTTAACAGGAACAAGTTTTAAATATTGTTTCATCAACTCTTCGCCATAATAACGTTCAACAGATTTGTTGTATTTATCAATATCCATTTGTACGATTCGGACATATACTGTTTTCAAATTTTTATAGGTCAAAAGTGCACGGAATGGTTCATTGGGGGAGGTAACCTTTTCGGTAATAAAATCAACCGAATGCTCAGTAATTTGTGATTTTAATACCGCACAATTTTTTGCTCCATCACTATCAGGATATTTATTTATTACATCTTCACACAATTCCAATGCGGTTTTTTTATACCATTTGTTTTCTTCTGATTGCAGAGGATTGTATTTATTCCCTTTTTCAACATATACATTTGCGATTTCGTACTTTACATCAGCTGAAGCGACATTGGAGGAAAATCTTTTTTCTAATTTTTGCAAGGCAGTTAAGTATAAACTATCTTTTATTTCTGAAACAGATTTATTTTTTACAAATTTTAATCGTTTAATTTCTACATCGATCAATGCGTGAGGGTTTTCATCTTTCGAATGAAATGCAACAAGGTCTTGCATAATTTTTATTGCATAATATTTTGATGAAAGCGTATCTTTTGATTCTATTTTAAGTTTTATAAAATCATTAAAGTCCAAAAAGTAACTTTCAGAATTTATTTCAAACTTATATGCAGGGCGCGTGATATCCGGTTCTTCGTTTGAATAAAAGTCGATTGCGCGATGTGCAAGAAAGTCGTATAGGCTAGGGCGGAATTTTCGTGAATTTGTTTGTTTAGTTAACACCTCGTCATAAATATTTAGCGGTGTTCGTTTCAAACTATCTGAACTTTCTAATGAAGCCTGATAGTTTTTTACTACTTGCGAAAAAATAGTTTTTAGATCCCAGGTTGTAATATCATTATTGTCAAAGTTTACAGTTTGCGTTCTATTGTAAAATTTCCAACGATTGTTTTGATAGTATTGCCAAAAGCTTTCAGCTATCATCGATTGTAATACAGGTTTAATCGGATAATGTGCTTCTTTGGCTTCTTCGTTTAATTTATTAAGGGCTTTTTCCAATGAATATTCTTCCATGTATTGTTCAAACTTCATGCGATGAATAATCGCTTTCACAAATTGGGAGGCATTATTTTCTGCTTTTGCTTTATCATAAATTCCTTGAACTACTTCTAGTGCAGATTTTGTTAATCCTTTTGCAGCAAGAGAATCCACTTTTTTCCACTCTTTCACATAATTGCTGCCTTTCGGAAAAATCAATACAGAAGATTTGTTGCTTGTTTGATAAGCTGTTGCGGTTACAGCTACTGCTATGCTAATTATTGAAGCAAGTGCAATGAATAGAAGTTTTTTGAATTTCATACCTGAAGATTTAGTTTTACTATTAGATGACGTTATGTTATTATACAAAACGTTAACCTTTACATGCTGAACTAAAAGTTAGATGCAAGTTAAATCAAAATTCCATAAGCGGTAATGATTTTTGTTTTGAGTTTTTTAAATTATTGCGGAGTAGTTGATCTTGTGAGAATAAAATCATTTGTCATTTCACTTTGAAATGGAACATCGTTAATAGTTAGAGTGTAGGAAATCTCCTGAAAACCATCAGCAATTATTTTAATAGTATAGTTCCCCGGAGTAAGCGCCATAACATATTTTCCACTTTTTTTTATGGGTTGATATTTCAATGTTTCTTTTGAATTAGCTTCTGAAGCATTGATTGTTATTTTTAAATTTTGATCAACAGAAGGATCATGTGTAGTAACTGCTCCTGTAATGATGCAATACCTTTCACTTTTATCTTTAAACTTCACTTTATAGATGTCCAGGTCGCCAAAGCCATCGTCTCTAACAGTTGATAAATAAGCCTGAGAGCTATCAATAGGAAAAGAGATGTTCATGTTATCATAGCTGTTATTAATAGGGTATCCAATATTTTGTGGTGCAGTCCAACACTTTTTTTCTTCATCCCAGGCAGATTTAAAGATGTCATACCCGCCCATGCTTGAGTGACCTTGTGAGGCAAAAAAGAGGATTTTACCATCTTTTGATAAATGAGGAAAATCTTCATCGTATTTTGTATTCACATTTGGACCAAGATTTTGTGAAACAGCCCATTGTCCGTTAGGTAGTTTTCGTGTTGAGTAAAGATCGCTTCCACCCATGCCTCCATTACGATTACTGGCATAAACAATAAAATCGTCATCTTGAGAAAACGACCCTCCGCTTTCAAAACCAGAATTAATGTCTCCAAAAAGTTTTTTTAGTCTTTGGAATCCTGTTTTAGTATTTTCTGAAGAATAAATATTTCCTAAGCTGTCAATTCTATCAAGATAAACCATCATGAATTTACCATTACCAGTAAGGTCAACTGCTTTTTCATCGTAAGCGGTGTTTATCTGTCCTAAAATGCCTTTTGTATTTATCCATTCTCCATTTTTTGGAACCGACATGTATATATCCGAAGAATAATAACCATCTACTTCCTGCAGAGAACCTACATTTTCTTTCCTTCTGGATGTAAACACCATGAATGATTCATCGTATGGAATAAGAGGAAGATAATCAGGGTATTTTGTGTTTACAGATTTACCTAGGTTTTGAAACGAAACATTTAGAGGGTATTTTATAAGTTCTTTTCCGTTATTACAGGTTTCTATTTGTCTTTCTGCGTTTGCAAGGAGTTTGCTTAAGCCCAAGCTTTTTGCCTTTTCGTAGGCCGCAATGGCCTCATCAAAACGATTACCGTATTGATAAGCTAACCCTAAATAATACCAAATTTCAGGGTCTTTACTTCTTTTCCCACTGATATATTCAAGGTGAGAAATAGCATCAGCTCTATTGGTAAAAGTATTTAGATAACAAGTAGCAAGGCGATAATTATAATCAACGTTATCAGGTTCTTGCTGAAAAAGTTTTTTGTAAATAGGGAGGGCTTCGGTATAATTTTTTTTCGAATAAAGTGTATTACCAACTTCTTCAATAATATCTTGGGAAAAAATATTCAGACTCGAAAAGAAAACCGCAATCAGGCATAAAAAATAGTTCATACTTTTTTGTATAAAAAATAATTACGGAGGAGGCTTCAAAGATATAAATCTAAATGAATAAAAAAAATTCTATTTAAAACGGGTAAGTTCTACTTCTTTATTCAAAGGAGTATTATTTTTCAAAAATTCGATGAATTGTTTCGAAAAATAAGGGGCAAGCATAACGCCTTTTGTTCCCATTCCATTGAAAACGCCAATAGATCTTAACTCCGGATGTAAGCCAATTACAGGTCTTCTGTCGCTTACCGAAGGTCGAACTCCAGCTTGTTGATCAATAATTTCAAAAGGAACTTTAATTACTTTCGACAACTTTTCGGAAATATCGTTTCTTGCCTTTTCTGTTGGAATATCATTCAGATTAACCCAGTCGTATGTGGTACCAACAATAAAAAGGTCATCACCAATCGGCAATATATAAACACCTTTATTTATGATCTTATCTGTAGGGAGATTCTCGATTTTTACTATCAAAACTTCGCCTTTTGCAGGCTTAAAAGGAATCCATTTAAAATATGGATTATTAGCAATTTTATATCCTTCGCAAAATATAATTTTTTTTGCAGAAAATTGTTTGTAAGAAACCGAATTGGGTTCCACTTTTAATTCATTAAAATCAAAAAGTTCATCCAACAATATTTCTTGCTGAAGGAAATAATTTCTGAAATCTTCCAAGAATTTTACAACGAATAAATTGGCAGCATCTTTTACAAAAGCACAACCAATCGGGTTGTTTACAACATCAGTAAAAAAATCGGTAGTGATTTTTTCCGAAAGATACTTACCGGTATCTTCGTTGGTTGATTTACTAAGCCAAAAATATTTTTCATTTTCTTCTGCGAAAATTTTTACAATTTCTTTTTTCCAATAAAATTCCTGACCTAAAAAATCTTCCGCGTCTTTATAAAATTTGTCTGAGAAAGGAATCAATTCATCAGCCATCCAACTTTTTACGAGTCGCTTAAAAACAATTGGGTTAAAATTTCCGGCAGCAACTTTTGAGCATGATGAAAGTGTTTTATCATCAATTACCAGCACACTTAATCCTTCCTTGATCATGGAGTAGGCAAGTACTGTTCCCGCAATTCCTTGTCCAACAATTATATAATCAAATTCCTTTTTCATTTTATAAAATATAATTCAAAATTAGTATGATTGACACAACAAAACCCATCAAAAAATTACTTAATAATTCTCTGATTGCAAAGTAGCAAAAGTTTACTCGATAAATAAAATACCACAGGCATAAATATTTTATTAAAACTTATTATCTTGCAATTGATTTAAAGGCCATGCAAAATTTAAAAGAAAAAAAGGTTGTCGGACGGAGAGAAATTATTGATTTCCCTGATTTAGGTTTGTTTGGTATTGAAGCAAAAATAGATACGGGCGCTTATACTACGGCATTGCATTGTCATGATATTAAAGAAGAAAATGGCGTGTTACACTTCAAACTTCTTGACCCATCTCACCCAGAATACAATGAACAAAATCAAAAATTTACAAACTATTCAATGAAAGAAATCAAAAATTCTTTTGGCGAAGTAGAAATGCGATACATCATAAAAACCATCGTGAAAATTGGACGAACGAAAATAAAAGCAGTAATTTCGTTAACAGATAGAGGTAATATGCGATATCCGGTTTTGATAGGAAGAAAATTATTGAAAAATCGTTTTGTTGTTGATGTCTCTTTAATAAATAATATTTCACTCTTCTAAATAAAACTATAGCACAATATATACTCCACTAATTTTTTTAATTTATGAAAATAGCCGTATTATCCCGTAATCCAAAGCTTTATTCTACTAGACGTTTAATGGAAGCTGGCGAGCAACACGGTCACGAAATGATAATCCTTGACCATTTAAAATGCGTTTTGGTAATTGAAAAGGGGAATCCACATATATATTATGGTGGAAAAGAGGTAGCAGGAATCGATGCTATTATTCCTCGTATTGGAACATCTGTTACTTTTTATGGTGCTGCCGTTGTCCGTCAGTTTGAGCAAATGAAAGTGTTTTCATGCGTTGAATCCCAAGCGTTGGTTCGTTCTCGCGATAAGCTGCGAAGCTTACAACTATTGGCAAAAGCTGGAATAGGAATGCCAAAAACTGCATTTGCATCTGCACCAAAAAATATTGACACAGTTTTAGAACAGGTTGGTGGCGCACCCGTTGTGATAAAACTTTTGGAAGGCACTCAAGGTATTGGTGTGATTTTAGCGGAAACACATAAGTCTGCAAAATCTGTTATTGAATCTTTTCTTGCTTTGAAAGCAAATATATTAGTTCAGGAATTTATTAAAGAAGCTGGAGGGGCTGATGTTCGTGCATTTATTGTTGATGGGAAAATTGTTGGAGCAATGAAACGACAAGGTTTGCCAGGTGAGTTTCGAAGCAATTTGCATCGTGGCGGTAAAGCCAATGTAATTGAACTATCAAAAGAAGAACGCGAAACGGCTATTAAGGCTGCAAAAAAATTAGGTTTGGCAATTGCTGGAGTTGACATGTTGCAATCTGCAAGGGGACCATTGGTGATGGAAGTAAATTCTTCGCCTGGTTTAGAAGGGATTGAGGGGGCTACAGGTGTTGATATTGCCGGAAAAATAATTGAATATATCGAACGTAACGAGTTCAGTCACGATTCATAATTGTGAGATTCTTAATCTGCGAATCTGCAGAATAATTTTTCTTTTGAAAATATAAGTGGAGTGTAATCTAAAATTATACCTGAACGAAAATAATTTATAATTTGTTGGTGATATCATCATCAATTTCAATAGTAATAAAATGGCCTATCAGCATAAAGTAATAAATATTAACGGAAAATCAATTCATCCGGGTGGTTCGGCACAAGTAAGTTTGAATGTATATCAATTACCTACAAAAACAGTGATTGAAATACCTGTTTATGTTTTTCGTTCCAAAAATCCCGGGCCAACAATTTTATTACTTGCCGGAATGCATGGCGATGAAATAAATGGAATCGAAATTGTTCGTAGACTCATTACTCGCGAGGATGTTAAAAGCCCACTATGTGGCACTGTGATTGCAATTCCTATTATTAATATTATTTCGTTTTTATATGGTTCTCGTGATCTTCCTGATGGCAGAGATCTTAATCGGTGCTTCCCGGGAAGTAGAAATGGGTCATTAGGTAGTCGCATTGCACATGATTTGATGAATGAAATTATTCCGCAAATTGATTTCGGAATCGACTTCCATACTGGGGGTGCAAAAATTAATAATTTCCCGCAGTTACGTTGTGTATTCAGCAATAAAACAAATTTAGATCTAGGAAAAAAGTTCTCGCCAACGCTTATTATTAATTCTCCGTTTCGCGATAATACGTTACGTAAGGAAGCTGCAAAAAAAGGGAAATCAATTTTGGTTTTCGAAGGAGGAGAATCTTTACGTTTTGATTATGTATCGATAAATTCAGGAATAAACGGGTGTCTTCGTTTGATGAAAGAATTCAAAATGATTGCCAGCGAAGTACCGGATAATCCAACGGTATTTTTAAACAAATCTTCATGGGTGAGAGCCAAATCATCGGGGTTGTTTCACACTTCGATTCCAAACGGAGCACATATTTTAAAAGGTGATATTGTTGGGATGATAGTTGATCCTTATGGTGAACATCAGGAAAATTTAATTGCCCCACACGATGGCTATATTGTTGGAATAAACAATCAACCCGTTGTTAATCAAGGTGATGCTTTGATGCATATTGGTGTTGAGGATTATTAATCTTCGGTTTTTACGTTAATAAAGTGATTGGGGGCTGTAGTTGCTTCCGGAGTGTTTTCTGTAGATATACCTTGGTTTTTTGTTGTTTCATCAACAGAAGTGGAATTAGGCGCTTCAAAACCAAGGGCAGGTTCAGGTTTCTTTCCGAAAAAACGTTTTTGAAAAATTACAATTAATGCGACACCAACACTTATTGAGGCATCAGCAAAATTAAAAACTGGACGGAAAAATTGAAATTCTTCTGTTCCCCAAAACGGGAACCAAGAAGGGAAGTGCCCTTCAATAATGGGAAAATAAAACATATCTACTACCTTTCCATGTAAAACGCTTGAGTAGCCTCCTTCAACCGGCATAAAACGGGCGACATCATAATTACTATCACTGAAAAGAACTCCATAAAAAGCGCTGTCAATTATATTTCCTACAGCACCAGCAAATATTAAAGAGATACAGACAATAAAAAATTTATCTTCTTTCTTTTGGGTTAAACTCCACAAATAATAACCTATTCCAGCAACAGCAACTATACGAAATGTACTTAAAAATATTTTACCAAATTTTCCACCAAACTCCATTCCATAAGCCATTCCATTGTTTTCTGTAAAATGTATGATGAACCAGTTGCCTGAAACATGAATCTCCTGACCTAAAAAAAAGTGGGTTTTTATATATATTTTGATGACCTGATCAATCAACAA
>CAIXIP010000290.1 GCA_903919535.1 uncultured Bacteroidota bacterium
ATAAAAATAATCGCATTTATTTGCTATTTTTGTAACACTAAAATTAGCGTCAAGCTTTATGTTAAGGCAAGTACAAACACAAAAATTATTACAAAAATTATCTCCGCAACAAATTCAACTAATGAAATTGTTGCAACTTCCAACTATTGCCTTAGAACAACGCATCAAAGAAGAAATGGAAATCAATCCTGCTTTAGAGGAAGGTGCCGAAACAGATGATGAACCAAAGGACGAATTCGAAAATGATGAGTTTGATGATGCGCAAAAAGATGACGATCAACAAAGGGAAGATTTTGCTTTAAGTGATTATATGGATGACGATGAAGGAACATCCTATAAACTAAAAGCGAACAATACAAGTCCGGATGAAGAACGAAAAGAAATCCCTTTTTCCGTTGGCGTTACTTTTCAAGACATGTTGGAAAGCCAATTAGGCATGAAAGAATTGGATGACCGTCAATATCAAATCGCTGTTTATTTAATTGGCAACCTTGATGATGATGGATATTTGCGCAGAGATTTGGGTTCTATTGTTGATGACATAGCATTTTCACAAAATATAAATACATCAGAACAAGAATTGAGTGAACTACTCAGGGTAATTCAGGAATTTGACCCTGCTGGAATTGGCGCTCGGGATCTTCAAGAATGTTTACTCATCCAGCTAAAACGTAAAGAAGTTCAAAACATGATTGTTGAACTTGCCACTGAGGTGGTAGAAAAGCAAATGGATGAATTTTCAAAAAAGCATTATGATAAAATTTCTAAGAAACTAGAGATTGATGACGAACTTTTGAAAGAAGTAATTCAGGAAATTTTAAAATTAAACCCTCGTCCGGGTAACTCCATGGCTGATGGACAAAAAAGTTTACAACAGGTGATCGCAGATTTCATGATCACCAATGAAGATGGAGAATTGATACTTACACTTAATTCACGCAACTCCCCTGATTTACGAGTTAGTAAAGCTTACGCTCAAATGCTCGAAGAATATTCGAAAGAAAAAAACAAAAGCGCAAAAGAAGCTTCCGTATTTGTTAAACAAAAATTGGATGGAGCAAAATGGTTCATTGATGCAATTCAACAACGGAGTCAAACATTGTTATATGCAATGAATGCGATTATGGAATACCAAGGTGAATATTTTTTGGAAGGAGATGAAACACTTTTAAAACCAATGATCCTGAAAGACATTGCAGAAAAAGTTGGCTTGGATATTTCAACAATATCACGTGTGGCAAATAGTAAATATGTTCAAACTCCATTCGGTACATTTTTATTAAAAACATTTTTCAGCGAATCTCTTTCTACTGATTCAGGGGAAGAAGTTTCAACCAGAGAAGTTAAAAAAATATTATCCGATTGTATTGCTGTAGAAAGCAAAAAGAAACCACTTACTGACGATAAGCTGACCAAAATATTAAAAGAAAAAGGTTATAATATTGCACGCAGAACCATTGCCAAATATCGCGAACAACTTGATATCCCAGTGGCACGATTAAGAAAAGAATTATAATGCAAGAGGAGAAGGAAACTGTTACAACTACAACAGGCGAAGTTAAATTAGCAAAAACTATTTCCTATTTATTTCATCCTTTATTGATGCCAACCTATGGCTTTGCATTTATTTTTTTTACAAAAAACTACATTTCCACATTCACACCTCCCAATCTGGTTTGGATTATACTTGGTGTTACATTCGTTTTTACTTTTTTTTTACCTGCTGTAAATGCTCTTATTTTATTGAAGATAGGGCGAATAAAAAGTTTAGAGATGGAAACAAATAGTGAACGCTCAATCCCATATATCAGTACTTCATTTTATTATTTTTCATTATTTTATTTATTTTATAATGCTCAGTTTCCAAGTGTATTCAAGATACTGATACTAGGAGCCGCTATTTCTATTTTACTTTCATTTATTATTAATTTCCGTTGGAAAATTAGCGCACACACCATTGGTGTTGGTGGCATAACGGGAGCTGCACTGGGAATTATTTATCGTTTGCAAATAGATATGCATTTAATGTTGATGACACTCCTTTTACTTTCAGGTATAGTTGCGTATGCTAGACTAAAACTGAATACACATACTCCTGCACAAGTATATTCAGGATTTGTTTTGGGCTTTTTTGTTGAACTGTTATTAATGATATTTTATTAATAATCGACAAACGACTTTTGCAATTCTCCAAAATCAATAATTCAATTTGTAAAAAATATTTTTTCAAGCTAATTCTCGAATTCGTTTGAAATGACCAACCGAACTCTGCAGTCATGTTGAGTTTGTCGAAACATGTGTGATGGCTTCCGCACACTTCGACAAACTCAGTGTGACATCCGCACATCAACTTTCTTCGGCTAACTAGCCTTCATTAAATGTTGAGAACGCTTGTAGTATTAAAAAAGGAGAAACATATTTAACATGGTATTGAAAAACACTAACCACTAGAATAAAAAAAGAGAGCCATGATTTCTCATGGCTCTCTTTTTTATAAAACATTATGATCTATTTTGCAATAGTAATTTTCTTAGTGATTGATTTACCACCATTAATAATATTGATAAAATAAACACCTGAATCTATAGTAGAAAGATCAAGTTGCACAATATCACCTGAAATAGCTTTCATTTTCTGATTCATTACTTTAGCACCAAGCATATTATAAATAG
>CAIXIP010000291.1 GCA_903919535.1 uncultured Bacteroidota bacterium
ATTTTCGATTGCGGTTGGCAGGTGGTGGTTACAACTATTGCTTTTTAGTATTGCTTTTGGTGTTACACTTCATATTTTATCTTTAAAAACAAAAAATGATTATTAGCATACAAATCAAATTAGTAGGTTTGTTAAATTGAAATGACTACTACTTATTCTCCAATTTCTATTTTAAATAATTGCTTAATTTGAACATTATTTTCTTCAAAACAGTGTGATTCACATCTGTTTTCTGTTTTTACTTTCAAAAAAAGAAGTATCTTTGCAACTAATTCATTGAGATTATCAATGTGGTAAAGATGTATTTTCATTTTATGCAAAAACAACAATTACAACAAAGACTACAACAAAAATTATCACCTGCACAGATTCAGGTTATAAAAATGCTCGAAGTGCCTACTTTGGAGCTTGAAGAACGTATTCGACAAGAACTAGAAGAAAATCCGGCATTAGAAGAAGGTACCGAAATGGAAACTAGCGAATCCGAAGATGATTTTAGTTTGGATGATGGTGGTAATAACGATGATGTTGATTTTGAGGAATATATGGCAGATGATGACATTCCTGATTATAAGCTAAAAGCTAGTAATTCGTCCAAAGATGATAAGAATGAAGATATTCCATTTTCTATTGGGATGACTTTTCATGAATTTTTGATTGATCAAGTTGGATTGCTTCAAATTACTGAAAAAGAAAGACTTCTAACAGAATATGTTATTGGCAATATAGATGATGAAGGTTACCTGCGCCGAACGCCCGAAGCCATGGTAGATGATATTGTTTCCAGGTTTGGATGAAGGGATTCAATTGTTGCATAAGGGAGAAAAAGCAAAATTCATTATCCCATATCAACTTGCATTTGGTGAGAAAGGTATTCCGCCTTCAATACCCGGAAAAACAGATATTATTTTTGATGTAGAAATTACCGATGTTCAGGCACTTATTACTCCAGTACTTTATGATATTACAGGAAAAGAAGCCCAAGTAACTGCTTCCGGATTAAAATATTATGTAATCAATAAAAGTAGTAACACTAAAAAAGCGGAAGCGGGTGATACTGTGAAAGTTCATTATTCAGGATATTTGGCTAATGGAAAGATGTTTGATTCCTCGGTTGAAAGAGGAGAGCCTATTGAGTTCCAATTAGGAAAAGGAATGGTTATTCCAGGTTGGGAAGAAGGTATTGCGTTAATGCATGTTGGAGATAAAATGCGATTAATAATTCCTTATTTGTTAGCGTATGGCGAACAAGGCCGCGCACCAATGATTCCTGAAAAAGCGGATCTGACTTTTGATGTTGAATTGGTAGATGTAAAAGGAGGGAAATAATTTTCCTTTTGTTTGAAATTAAAACGTCTTGCAGAAATGCAAGACGTTTTTTTTATAATTTAATTAAAAATTTCAGTGTGTCAACTCCATCTGCATAGTCTTTCAATTGAGGAGATTGTGCATTTCCAAAAGGAATAGCATTTTTAATTTCCGAGCTATTTGAAACAATACACTGTATTTGTTCAAACTCATTTTCTAAACGTGTATTTAAACTTTTTAGTGAATCATAATATTCATAAAACAGAACTCCGATAGGTGACGAATAAGCAACATCTTCCTTCAACAATAAAAAGTTATTGTCAAGTAAAGAAGGGTTGCTAGACATTAGATAAACAGTACGGTTATACTCGTAATTATTTGCGTATTTATTGTTATTTACAATTTCTTTAAAATCAAAAACAGATTCATAAAAAGTGTCGAATTTATAGCCTGTTGGCACAAATAATTTAGAAACATTTCTACAACCCAACCCGAAATATTGAAATATGTCGTTGCCAAGAAGCTTCAATTCTTCATGTGTTTCATTTCCGGTTATAACAGCGATAGAGTTTCTGTTTTTACGAATTATGTTTGGATATTTGCCAAAATAATAATCGAAATAACGAGCAGAATTATTGCTGCCTGTAGCAATTACAGCATCGAAATTTTTTAATTGATCACTTGTAAACTCAATGTAATCTGCGAATTTTGAATCAATAGAGATCAAGATTTTCCCAATAAAAGGAAGCAAATGTTTATCGTCAGAGGATAATTTTCCAATAAATTTATTTCCGGAAATTAAAACACATAACATATCATGAAACCCTACCAAGGGAATGTTCCCGGCCATTATAACAGCAATGCGTTTGGGCTCTTTTGCTTTATTCAGATCAATTAAGTAATTTGATGTCCAATCAACAACCAATTCGGGATTTAAACTTAGAGAAATTGCGTCAATCGCATTTCGAACATTCTCTTCGGTAAACCAAGGGTTATGGATATGAACTATTTTTATTAATTCTTCAAAGTCATCGTAAAAAAAACTATTTAAAGGATTGTTTTCCTGTTTGATTTTCTTTCCTGAAAATTGCTTCAGAAAGCTTCCAAGTGAAACAAAAGCTTTTATTCTATTATCTAGAGTCATTCTAATTTGATTGCTGGGGATATTATTTTTCTAACATTCAATTTCCGACAAATAGATAATTATTATATTTGTCGAAATTTTTTACAAAACTAATAAAACAATATACTATTATGGCAATAAAAATTACTGACGAGTGCATTAATTGTGGGGCTTGCGAACCAGAATGTCCAAATAATGCAATTTATGAAGGCGGCAACGAATGGCGTTTTTCAGATGGTACAACTGTAAAAGGTACTTTTACCGGTAAAAGTGGATTATCTGCTGATGCTGATTCTGCTCAAGGTGCAGTATCTTCTGATATTTATTACATCGTTTCAGATAAGTGTACAGAATGTGTAGGTTTCCATGATGAGCCACAATGTGCAGCAGTTTGTCCTGTTGATTGCTGTGTTCCAGATGAAAACTGGGTTGAGTCTAAAGAAGATTTAACAGCAAAAAAAGATACATTACATAGCTAATTATTTTTTAATTTCATTAAAACCATTCTGCGTAAGCCGGATGGTTTTTTTATTTTCTACTATTCAAGAACCATTCATAATAAAGCCTTTCCAATTCCGTTTATAATTTCATACTTTTATAGGATGAATAATTTTCTGTACATATTTCTTTTCCTTTTTTCTTTTGGTTCTTTTGCGCAAGAAAAGGAATCCGAAAGCACTCAATTGAACTTGTACCAAGATTCATTGAGTTCACTTTGCAGAAAAATTTATAGTTCTAAAACTGATTCTGATAAGCACAAATACAATCAAGAGTTTTTTTTTACATTCGAACGCGCTTTAAATGCTTCTCATTCATTTGACTTTCCTTTTGATTCCTTAAAAAAGGATGTCGCAATATTGAAATCACCTGACAATAAGTTTCGTATCATTAATTGGAACATTCCCAAAAATGATGGAACACAAGAATATTATGGTTTTATTCAAGAAAGGTATTCAGTTATAAAAAAGAATGGTCTTTTTAGAAAAGAATCTTCCGAAATAATGCAATTATATCCTCTTATCGATAAATCGGAGGAAATTAAAAAGCCCGAAAACACTATTAGTGATAATAAGAAGTGGTATGGAATGCTTTATTATAAAATTATAGAAAAGAAAACAAAGGCAAAAACTTATTACACTCTTTTGGCTTGGGATGGTAATGATAAGTACACGTCCAAAAAAATTGTTGATGTATTGACTTTTGATAATAATGGAACTCCTCGTTTTGGTGCCGATATTTTTAATTTTCAAAAAAAATATCCCAAACGAATAATTTTTGAATATTCATCTACATGCACAATGTCACTAAAATTCAGTGAAAAAAAAGATTCAATCGTTTTTGATCATCTTGCTCCAACAGAATCAAAGCTTGAGGGCCAGTATCAATATTATTGTGGAGATATGAGTTATGATGGGTTTGGTTTTAAGCATGGTAAATGGAATTACGGGATGGATGTAAATGCAATAAACGAAAAGGATTATAAGGATAAAATATATAATGACCCGCATAACAACGGGAAGACTCGCGAAAGCGACAATTATAAAACAATAATGGAAGGCTCGGCTCCCTCTGGTGATGGCAATAAAGTAATCAAACGAAATAAGAAGAAAAGAAATAAAAAATAATTTCTTTATATATTTTTCTTTCCAATTTCACTCAACCATCCAAATAACTATCGGATTAATTCCTATTTTTACACCCTCATTTGTATCAAAAAATATCAATAATAGTTTTAATAAATAATTTCTAAGAGATGACAAAAGTTCACAATTTTAGCGCTGGTCCGGGAATATTGCCTAGCGAAGTTTTACAAAAAGCTGCAGAGGCATGTATCAATTTTGATAATCTTAATCTTTCATTACTTGAAATTTCGCATCGTAGCAAAAATTTTGAAGCTGTGATGGATGAATCTCGTGTTTTGGTAAAAGAATTATTAGGCTTAAATGACAATTACAAAGTTTTATTTTTAGGTGGTGGAGCAAGTTTGCAATTTGCAATGGTACCATATAATTTGTTGCGTACCGAAGGAACTGCGGGATATATAAATACTGGAGTTTGGGCTAGTAAAGCAATCAAAGAAGCTAAAATGATTGGTAATACACAAGTGGTTGCTTCTTCTGAAGATAAAAAGTTTTCATACATTCCTAAAAATTATGAAATACCAACAAATCTTGATTATTTGCATATGACCTCTAACAATACTATTTATGGAACACAATTTAAAGATTTTCCGAAAACATCTGTTCCGATGGTATGTGATATGAGCAGTGATATTTTTAGCCGTAAGGTAAATGGTAACGATTTTGCATTGATATATGCAGGAGCACAAAAAAACATGGGCCCTGCAGGTGCAACTATGGTTGCTGTTGATGAGACTATACTTGGAAAAACTGGAAGAAAAATGCTTTCTATGTTAGATTACCAGGTTCATATCAAGGGTGGAAGTATGTATAATACACCTCCAGTTTTTCCAATTTATGTTTCGATGTTGACTCTAAAATGGTTAAAAGAAAATGGCGGTATTGCCTGGATGGAAAAAAGGAATCAGGAAAAAGCAGATGCCTTATACACAGAAATTGATCGTAACTCTATGTTTGTTGGCACTACAGCAATTGAAGACCGTTCAAATATGAATGTTACTTTTATTATGCCTAAACCTGAATTAGAGCCGGAATTTGATAAACTATGGAAAACTGCTAATATTAGTGGTTTACGCGGACACAGAGATGTTGGTGGATACCGTGCATCATTGTATAATGCTTTACCATTGGAAAGTGTTAAGGCTTTAATTGAAGTAATGCAGGAATTTGAAAAGAAATTTGCATAAAACAAGATTTTAATAATTGTTTTTTATTTCGAGCGGAGGAGTCTTTTAATTAATTTTTTAGATTCCTCCGCTTCTGATTTAATGAAAATAAGATTTACATCCATTTCAATTTTTTTTACTCAATAAATTGCTTGTGTTTTGAAAAATAATTTAGAGAAATTTATTCTTGCTTTAATTCTGATTGCTTTTGCAACAGGAGTTTCAAATGCTCAGGATTGCGGTGTTAAAAGATGGGATGTAAAAACACTTTCAGATTTTGATACAACGTACATCAATTTTAATCATATTGTACATTCTACTGTACATTACCAAATTAATCTGCCAAAACCTATTGGTCAAAATACCTTCAGGATGAAGTTGGAGGATACTGTATATTCCATCGAATGTTATATTATCGCTTTTAAAAAGGAAACGGATGATAAAGATATTCACGTAGTGATTGAGGATCCTAAAACTAAACAAACGATGGTTGCTGAAGTTATCAGTTGGGAGTGTATGAGTGTACAAAAAACGAGTAGAGTTAAGCAGTTTAAAGAGTTAGATGAATGGTTTGCTGAGAATATCGGTACTCCAAAAACTAAATTCACATATCTCACAAATCCTAAATTGGTGCGATTAACAGGTGTTGGCTTTTTTGATTTTTTTCACGGACAAAAAGGAATGTCGCCCAATGGTAGAGAAATTCACCCTGTGCTATCAATGGAGCTTATATACAAATAAGTTTGTCCGAAAATTATTTTTTTGAATTCGTATAAAACGCCATAGCAAATTTTATTTCCGAATACGTGTATTCATCTCCCAATAAATGTTTGATATCGCTCAAAAGAGGGGTTGGTAATGTTTTTGAAACGGTGATGATATTGTTCATTTTTTCAGTCTCCACAAAATGCTTTACGTCAATCAATCCTAATGAAACATAATGCGATAAATGTCCTTCAATAGTGATAATCGCCATGCTTCTTTCCTTTGCAATTTCTTCTGTTTTTTTCCCTTGTTTGTATAAATTATAGGAAATTTCTTTCGTGTTTATTTTTTCTTTTTTTACAACTTCTTTTTCTTTGCGTTCCTTTTTTCTTCCTTTCGGAGCCGGAATAATTGAATTTAATTCTTCAATTCGTATTTTATTTTCTTCTAATGTATTTATTTTTTCTTTTGAAAATTCACTATTATCATTTACCGACTGAACCATCGCTTCAGCTTTGTTAATGAGCTGAATTTGCTTGTAAAATAAGGAATCAAGTTCGGCTAATTCCTGAAGATAGGCTTTTACTTTTTTCTCCGATTGTAAGGTTTCAATTTGTTTTAAAACTGTTTTTGAAAATTGTTTTAGAATAGGAGTGAAGTGATTTTTTGCAGCAATTATTCGCGTTTTTAGCTGTTGTATTTGATCTTCTTTTTTTGAATTGAAAATTTGTTTGAGTTGATTTAAAAATTTATCAGCAACCTGTCTTGTTGTTTCAACTTCATTTTTTAATTCAAACGCCCATTTAAAATGCTTTTGTTTACTCGATTTTTGTTCGTTTTTTTGATAACTTTCAATGTGAGAAGTAAGTTGATGATTCAAGCTTGAAAAATTGAAACATTGAATAACATAATTTTGAAAAAATGCTACTGATTCTTTTTCAAACAGTTCTTCAAGTGCTTCTGAACTATCTTTTGAACTGGAATATAATGTTATGTTTTCATCTACATTCAAGCTATTTAAATTGATTGGTGTTGAAAGTATCAATCCATCCAATGAAGTTAATCGCGATAGAGCAACATATACTTGTCCGGGTGCAAATGCATTTCCAATATCAATAATAGCTTTTGTGAAGGTGAGCCCCTGACTTTTATGCACTGTTATTGCCCAGGCCAATTTAATTGGATAGTGTGTGTATGTTCCATTTATTTTTTCTTCGATCTCGTTGGTAACTTCATTCAAGGCATATTTTACATTTTGCCATTCGTGTTTTTCGATAGTGAAAGGTTTATTGCTATCACTGAAACTAACTTCGATTTCTTTTGTATTGATGTTGGAGACTATACCAATTTTACCATTAAAAAAGCGTTGCGCACCGGTAGGGTCGTTTTTGATAAACATAATTTGAGCACCTTTTTTCAGTTCCAGATTTTGTTCAACTGGATATGCATATTCATTAAAATCACCACTTATTTCAGCTTTAAAATAATAGGATTGACCTTTAAGACTTTGTAATGATTCTCTATTCAGGCTGTCAGCTTTGTTGTTATGGGTAGTTAAATAAATATAATTGTCACTAAGTGTTGATTTGAAATTTGGTTTGTAATAACTGTTGAGTAATTCAATATCCTGTTTTGTTACTTGATTGTTACGTAAATTATTAAGAATACCTATAAAAGTATTATCTGCCTGACGATAAATTTTTTCCAACTCAATGTACAATGGTTTATTTTGCTGTAACACCTGAGCATCAAAAAAAAATGCTGTTCTATAGTGCGATCTTAAAAATCTCCATTCGTCATCCTTCACTACAGGAGGTAATTGTAACATATCACCAATGAACAAAACTTGAACACCACCAAAAGGCAAATGATTTTTTCTGCGAATACTTTTTAAAACAGTATCCATCGCATCGAGTAGGTCTGCACGTAACATACTAACTTCATCAATTATCAGGAGCTCAAGTTCTTGTAACAACCTGCGTTTTCGGCTGTTTAGTTGAATACCTTTTAATAGAGTAGAGGGGGTGTTTATTTTTACATTTTCATTGAACTCTATAGTTGCATCACGAGAAGGAATAAATGCACCAAACGGTAATTGAAATAGAGAATGTATGGTAACACCACCTGCATTAATTGCTGCAATTCCCGTAGGTGCAACAATTATTGCATTTTTGTAAGTGTGTTTTATTATATGTTTTAAAAAAGTAGTTTTTCCAGTACCTGCTTTACCGGTTAAAAAAACATTTCTGTTGGTATTGTTAATGAACTTTGATGCGAAGGCAGCTGCTTTGTTCTCAGACGGCATGGTCATATATTAAAATCACAAGCACCAAAAGTTTTCAATTAAAGTGTTTGAATATTATGTTTAAACTTTCTTATTCATACGAATCACTTTCGCTAAAGATTTAACGACCCTATCATGTTTTTTTACAAAAGGATTATCAAGATCCCAAACGTAACCTGCAAGTACAGAGCATATCTGCTTTTTTATTTCAGGGTCAGGGTTTTCACTAAAGAAAATATCATGAAGATCTCCTTCATACCAAGTATTTACATATGTTCTGAAAGTATTGATACCTTGCATCATGTGATCAGTATATTCTTTTTGCCAATCAACCTGTCCGCCTTTTAAAAGTTTACTAACCAATTTCCCTGCTTTGCTACCTGATTCCATTGCAAATGTAACTCCGGAAGAAAATACAGGGTCAAGGAATTCGGTTGCATTACCGCATAATACATATCCTTCGCCATATAATTGTTTTGTGGAAATTGAATACCCTTCAATCGTTCTTGGTTCAAACATCATCTCTGCATCAGCAAAACGGTCCTTAGTTTGAGGGTCAGAAGCAATAATTGATTTCATTCTTTCTGTCATATCTTCAGGGAAGTCTTTGAAAAATTCTGGATCAGCAACAAAACCAACAGAAGTAATTCCATTAGAAAAAGGAATTATCCATATCCAGGTACGTTGCTGGTGAACAACAACGGTGATACGGTTTCCGTCAATACCGGCAGGACGTTTCAGGTCACGAAAGTGAGTAAAGTGAGTTTTTCTGGATCCTAAATTTGAAGGTTCATCTAAATTGAACATACGTGGAATTACCCTTCCATAGCCACTTGCATCAACAATAAATTTTGCTTCTATTTGTTTTTGTACTCCTTCTTTATTTACAACTGTTGTTGTAGAATTTGTTCCATTAAATTTAATATCGGTAACTGTAGTTTCTTGCTCAATCGATACGCCCATTGCAGCAACGGTATCAGAAAGTATTTTATCAAACTGTCCACGTGGCACTTGCCATGTCCATGTCCATCCTTTGCTGAATTGGTCAGAAAAATTAAAATCGCAGATTTCATTTCCTCGAACAAATTTTGCACCGAATTTTTCTTGAAATCCTGCAGCTTTTACGGCATCAAGTAATTTTGCTTCTTCCAAATGATCCATTACTCTTGGTAATAAACTTTCTCCAATAACAAAACGCGGGAATTTTTCTTTCTCAACTACTTTTACATTTAATCCTTGCTGATGCATTAAGGAAGTTGCTATTGACCCTGCAGGCCCAGCACCTATGACAAGAACATCTACTTTTTCTGTTTGCATTATATGATCTTTAATTTATTATTTATCTAAATATTATTTATTTTTTTGGAAAACAAATATACCAATTAATTAAATGTTTACCAGCTGTAATTGTCTTTTGGATATAAAAAATATGAAATAAAATATGACGAATTGGGAATCTCTGAAAATTGATTTATTATATTCGCATTCGCAAATTCTAAAAAAATAATGAACATGCAAAAAAGTGGTAAAAGCATAAAGGATGGAGACGGCATTTTAAATTATGAGAAATGTTATGCAGTTTTGGTTGATCAACAAAAAATTGATCTTGATGAAGTTGCTATGGCAAGAGTTTTTGAGAGTTATTATTTTTTAAAAGAGTTTATTAAGGATAAGTTGATTTACGGTGTCAATACGGGTTTTGGGCCAATGGCTCAATACAAAATAAACAACGAAGATCAAATTCAGCTTCAATATAATTTAATTCGCAGTCATTGTTCTGGAAGCGGAAATCCAATTGCAGTGTTAAATGTTAAAGCATTAATGCTTGCTCGTTTAAATACATTGATGCGCGGTTATTCTGGGATTCATCCTGATGCTGTTCTTTTATTAAAAGAATTGATCAATCGCGATATCACTCCAGTGATCTATGAACATGGTGGTTTAGGTGCTAGTGGAGATTTAGTTCAATTAGCTCATCTTGCATTAACATTGATAGGTGAGGGTGAAGTTCATTATAATGGCGAAATTGTTGAAACAGAAAAAGTGTTTAAATCTGAAGGTTTAAAACCCTTAGAAGTTCATGTCAGAGAAGGACTAGCTTTAATGAATGGTACATCTGCAATGTGTGGAATAGGATTGGTAAACTTGATTCATGCGAAGAACCTTCTTAAATTATCTAT
This sequence comes from uncultured Bacteroidota bacterium, assembly GCA_903919535.1. GTDB lineage: Bacteria > Bacteroidota > Bacteroidia > 2-12-FULL-35-15 > 2-12-FULL-35-15 > 2-12-FULL-35-15. The sequence goes on from CAIXIP010000291.1 coordinate 10,407, forward strand.
TGCCTCAACAAGCATGATTGTTGAAATGGTTGAATCTTATGACGATCATTATTCGAACGAATTGAATTCGGTAAAATATCATCCTGGTCAAAATGCTATTGCAAAAGAGATGCAAGCATTTTTGGAAGACAGTAAGTTGATAAAAAAACGCGAAAAACATTTGTATAACAGTCCGATAAAGGAAAATATATTAAAGGATAAAGTTCAGGAATATTACTCAATACGTTGTGTTCCACAAATATTAGGACCTGTTTTAGATACCATCAATTATGCTGAACAGGTTATTGTAAATGAAATTAATTCGGTTAGTGATAATCCGATAATTGATTATGAAAATAAAAATGTTTTTCATGGCGGTAATTTCCATGGTGATTACGCTTCATTGGAAATGGACAAATTAAAAATTTCCATTACACGACTTTCTATGTTGTGTGAGCGTCAATTAAACTTTTTATTGAATGATAAGTTGAATGGAAAACTACCTCCATTTGTAAACTTGGGAACACTTGGTTTAAATCTTGGAATTCAAGGCGTACAGTTTACTGCAACATCTACCACTGCCGAAAATCAAACATTAAGTTTTCCTATGTATGTTCATAGCATACCAAGCAATAATGATAATCAAGATATTGTGAGTATGGGAGCCAATGCAGCCTTAATTGCTCAAAAAGTTATTTTCAATACTTATGAAGTTATTGCGATTGAATTTTTAGCAATTATTCAAGCGATTGATTATTTAAAATTGCAAACAAAAATTTCTAATAAAGGTTTAGACTATTATATCAAACTGCGAGAATTAGTTCCTGTGTTTCAAAAAGATCATGTCAAATACAAAGAACAGGCTAAGATAGCTTCGTATTTAAAAAGCAAAGTGTAATACATCACCATTTGCCTTATTTTGTTGATAAAATAGTACATCATTTATTATTCTTTCTCGTTTCCATTGGTATTTTTGGACTTATGAATGGGCAATGCACAAAAGTGTAAAGCCTTGATAAAAATAGCATGGTGTATTCCATGTGGCAAAAATTTTTAAAATATAAGTTTATACATGAAAGTTTGTATTGCCGAAAAGCCAAGTGTTGCCAAAGAAATTGCTGAAATTGTTGGTGCTAACCAACGTAAAGACGGCTATTGGGAGGGTAATGGTTATCAGGTAACATGGACGTTTGGACATTTATGTGAACTCAAGGAGCCACACGAATACGATAGTGCTTATCGCGAATGGAACTTAAATATGTTACCCATTCTTCCACAAAAATTTGGAATAAAATTAAAGAATAACAATGGCATTGAAAAGCAATTCAATACCATAGCAAAACTTTTTGAAAACGCTGAAGAAGTCATCAACTGCGGTGATGCCGGACAAGAAGGAGAATTGATTCAACGCTGGGTTTTTGCTAAAGCAAATTGCAAAAAGCCAATGAAACGTTTGTGGATATCTTCCCTTACAGAAGAAGCAATTCGCGAAGGGTTTAAGAAATTAAAAGATGCAAAGGATTATGATAGTTTGTATTATGCTGGATATTCGCGTGCTGCTGCTGATTGGCTATTAGGAATGAATGCTACGCGTTTATATACCATAAAATATGGTAGCGGAAATAAACAGGTATTATCTGTTGGTCGTGTTCAAACGCCAACTTTGGCGATGATAGTTAATCGCCAAGTTGAAATAAATAATTTCAGGTCAGCCGTTTTCTTTGAGTTAAAAACAAAATATCGTGATGTGATCTTTAATGCCCAAGTTGACCGGTTTTTGGGTGATGAAAAAGAAAAAGCAGAGAGTATTTTAGCTTCTATTAAATCCGAACAATTTGAAATAATATCAGTAGATACTAAGAAAGGAAAGGAATCTTCCCCACGTTTATTCGATCTCACTTCCTTACAGGTTGAGTGTAATAAAAAATACGGATATTCTGCTGATGATACATTAAAGACGATTCAAAATTTGTATGAGAAAAAACTAGTCACCTATCCACGTGTTGATACAACTTATCTTCCGAACGATATGTACCCGAAAATAAAAGGTGTTTTGCAAAACATGGTTAATTACCAAGTTCTTGTAAATCCATTGTTAGCAGAACCAATTCGCAAATCAACAAAAGTTTTTGATGATAAAAAAGTAACCGACCATCATGCAATAATTCCTACAGATGTTCGTGCACAGGGATTGGCAGGTGCCGAAGCTAATGTATATGATATCATTGCAAAACGTTTTATTGCTGCTTTTTATAAAGATTGTGAGGTGGCAAATACTATAGTTTTAGGTGCTGTTAAAACCATTGAATTTAAAGCTACCGGAAAACAAATTTTAGACGCAGGTTGGCGTGTAGTTTATAATAAAGAGGCAATTGATGAGGATGAAAAAGAAGACACTCAATTATTACCCGAATTTAAAAAAGGTGAAAAAGGAATTCATGAAGCCTATTTAGCTGAAGGGAAAACATCAGCACCAAAAGCTTATACAGAAGCAACATTGCTTAGAGCAATGGAAACTGCAGGTAAACAAATTGAAGATGAAGAGTTACGAGATCTGATGAAAGATAATGGCATTGGTCGGCCATCAACACGAGCTGCAATTATTGAAACATTGTTTCGCAGAAATTATGTAAAGCGTGAACGCAAAAATTTAGTACCCACAAGTACCGGAATGGAATTGATACATTGTATCAATAATGAATTGTTAAAATCAGCAGAAATGACTGGTAATTGGGAGTTTAAGTTGCGTCAGATTGAAAAAGGAGAATATGCAGCTGAGCAATTTTTGCAGGAGATGAAACAGTTGGTAAGTGATCTGGTGCAACAGGTGAAAAATGAATCAGGAAAAAGAATAAGCGCTGAAAGCATAATAAAAGAGGAAAAAGGAAAGGTTGATGAAAAAATTATTTGTCCGAAATGCAAAAAAGGTACAATGCTGAAGGGTAAGACAGCTTTTGGTTGCAGCGATTTTAAAAACGGTTGTGACTTTAAAATTCCTTTCGAATTAATGGATAAAAAATTAAGCGATAATCAAATTTTCTCATTAATTGAAAAAGGAAAAACAACCGTTATAAAAGGATTTGATCAAAGCGGGATAAAAAAAGAGGGGATACTAAAATTAAATTCAGCTTTCAATGTTGAGTTTGAAGAGAAAGAAGCAACAGCTCCCAAAGTAAAAAAAGAAAACGCTGCAAACGTTTGTCCGAAATGTAAAACAGGAACAATTCTGAAGGGCAATTCAGCCTATGGTTGTAGCAATTGGAAAAGCGGTTGTAATTTTCGATTGCCATTTGAATTTATGGGTAAACAATTAAATGATTCACAAATTCAATCGTTAATTAAAAAAGGTGAGACTCCTTTAATAAAAGGTTTATTGAAAGAAGGAAAAAAAGTGAATGGGAAGTTGAAACTGAATGATAAATTTATTTTGAATATTGATTAGTAAATGGCAAATTACTTTATGGCAGAATTCAATGCATCAACTCCCCAAGCTGCTATTGGACTTAGCACTCCTCCAGAAAATTGATAGTTTGATATATAATCAAACTTGCCGGTTTTTGGATTTATATAATAATAATCTTGTCCTTGTGAAATATTCGCTCTAAAGCCTATTGAGCTATGTTCTGTAACTTTATAATCTAAACCAAAAGAAGCAGTTTTATAATTGTTTTGTTTGTTGTTTAAGCCATTTGCATCATATAGTATAGCCCCTGACAATATCAATTTTTTATTCAATTTATATTGTCCTTCTACAAATAATAAATTTCCTGAAATAGTTTTTTTACTTGAATTAAATAGTGTTTCATTCTGATTTAAGGGCATAAAAGTATTTCCTGTCACCGAATAATGCATCACACCAAGATTTAATTTGAATTTTGGTGTAAGCTGATAACCAATTTTTGGAGCAACAAAAGTTGTAAATGCATTGTTATTTGATGTATTCAAAAAACTGATACCTGCACCCATCGATATTGAAGCAGATACTCTATCCTTTGCTGATATCTTTTGTTTTGAAGGTGAATAATAATCAGCAGTATCCGTTTGTGCAACTAAAACAGTTACAAAAGCAAATGATAAAAAAGAGATTATTAACTTTTTCATAGTGAATAAATAGTTTACCAAATTTACATAAAAATCAATTAAACAAATACTTTTGTGAAAGTTTAACAATGAATTAATTAATGAAATGTTTATGATTGTATGATTAATCAAAAAATCATACAATTTTCGTTCAATCAAATTATAACACATGAAATTATTTGTAAAAAATATTGATCGCGATATCAATGAAGCACAACTCGAAAGCTTGTTCGCGCAATTTGGTGAAGTGCTTTCTACAAAAATTATTTATGATACCATTACCTGGGAATCAAAAGGGTTTGCCTTTTTAGAAATGGCAAAAAAAGCGGATGGACAAAAAGCCATTGAAGCATTAAATGGCAAAGAAGTAAAAGGCCGAGAATTAATTGTTCAGGAAGCTGAAGAAAGACGCAGATAATTTTTATATATGATCCGAACTCATTCGAAACAATTTTTTGCGAGCGCAATTTCAGTTTTTTTTTCACTACTTGTTTTTTCCTGTAACAATTCTGTACCAACCAATAAAGTTGTTGTTGAACCTGCTATTAGCAAAGATAGTATCAGCAAAATTTTAAAAGAAATTCATGCCACCGAAAAAGCATATCAATTAGATACGCTATTTAAAAATAAAGTGAAACTAGCCGGGTTTAACGGTTGTGTTTTAGTTGCACAGCGCGGACAAATTATTTATGAAAAATCATTTGGCTACGCTGATCTGAAGAGAAAAGATTCGTTAAAAATAAATTCTGCTTTTCAATTGGCATCAACTTCTAAAACATTAACCTCTGCTGCAATTCTTTTATTACGTGATCAGGGAAAGTTAAAATTGACAGATAGTGTTCAGCAATTTTTCCCCGATTTCCCTTTTCATCATATAACTATAAACCTCCTGTTATCACATCGTTCAGGCTTGAGTAATTACCTTTATTTTTGTGAACCCTATTGTGATAAGAACAATTGCTACAATGGGAAAGTATTTGATAATAATGCATTTTTGCATATCACATTAACAACTAAACCTCCTATTTACGCAAAGCCGAATAAAAAATTTGAATATTCTAACACCAATTATGCTTTACTAGCTTGCATCGTTGAAAAAGTTTCAGGTATGAGTTTCCCTGATTTTATGGACCAAAATATTTTTAAGCCTCTAGGGATGAATGATACTTGGATTCATAGCGTTAAGTATGATTCCCTTCATAGTAATAAAACAGTTGGACACAATGCGAAGGGCGTTTATGAGAAAGAAAAATTTGCTGATGATGTTTATGGAGATAAGGGTGTTTTTTCAACTGTAGAAGATTTGTTTAAATGGGATCAAGCCCTCTATTCAGAGAAATTATTGAATAAAAAAACATTGGAAGAAGCATTTACCGGTTATAGTAATGAACACAAAGGGAAACGAAATTATGGTTACGGTTGGCGATTGATAGATTATGGAAAAGGGAACAAGGTAATTTATCATAACGGTTGGTGGCATGGCTATAATACATTGTTTTTTAGAAGACCTGGTGATCAAACCACAATAATTATTCTTTCAAATAAATTCAATCATAGTACCTACCAAATTCATGGCGTATTATCCATCCTAAACAATAATTCAGAAACGATTGAACTTGAAGGTGCGGAATGATTTTTTCGTAAAAAAATTGTAATAAATCATCATTTATCGTTGCTATTTGCTATATCTTTGAGCGAAATTTCAAAAAAACAAAAATAAAAATGAAAAAATTAATTTATTTGATCGCATTAATACCATTTGCATTTGGCTGTGGTAATGGAAATAAAGAAGGTGTATTATCTGCTGAAGATAGTTTAACTGCAATTACTGGAGGACAGCAGGTTCGTATCCACAATCAAGATTCAAGCATTCAATCCTTTATATTAGGATTTAATGAAATTCAGGATAATTTGGATGCAATCAAGGAAAAAGAAAAGATTGTTTCTTCTAATAGCAAAGATCCTGAAATGCGTAAAACCAAAGAAGAACAAATTGTTGCCGATATTCAGGATATCTATGATATGATGAATAAAAATAAGCAACGTCTTGCTTCGATGAAAAAGAAATTGAATGAATCAAATAAAAAGAATGAAGAGTTGGAGAAATTCATTGCTCGTTTAACAACTGAAATTGAAGAGAAGGATGCTCAGATCAATGATTTGAAATCTCAATTGGAAAAATTAAATGTTGAGATGGCTACATTGAATACAAATTATGTGGAAGTAACACAAGAATCAGCAGTTAAAACAGAGAAATTAAATACTGCATTTTATGCTTTTGGTACTGCAAAAGAATTAATCAAAAATGGTGTTCTTACTAAAGAAGGTGGATTTATCGGACTTGGTAAAATTCAAAAAATGAAAGATGATTTTAATAAAAATTATTTTACTAAAGTAGATGCATCAACAACCAATGAAATTATTTTAGGAGCTAAAAAAGCAAAATTGGTTACAACTCATCCTTCTGGTTCTTATAAAATTGTTGGAACAGATGGCAAAGCTGAAAAACTTGTTATTACTAATGTTGATGACTTCTGGAGTGCATCAAAATATTTAGTTATTGTTGTAGAATAATATTATTTATAAAATTTAAGAGCATCAATCTTTCGATTGGTGCTTTTTTTTGATTTATTTTGCCACATGCAACAAAAAAATATAATAATTCCAAAAACAGCACGCTACTTTATATTAGGTGAACCATCCGAAAAGATAGAACATGTATGGATCGTTTGTCATGGTTATGCCCAATTGGCAAATTATTTTATAAAAAATTTTGATTCACTTAATAATGGGAAGCATTTAATTATAGCAGCAGAAGGCTTGCACCGTTTTTATTGGCAAGGCTTTACCGGTAGAGTTGTAGCTTCCTGGATGACAAAAGAAGACAGATTAGAAGACATAAAGGATTATTGCAATTACTTGGATATGCTTTATAGCGAAGTTCTTTCATCATTAGAAAACAAAAAAGTAAAAATTAATATACTCGGTTTTTCACAAGGAACAGCAACTGTTTTGAGGTGGTTAACGGCAAAAAAACCGCAAATCAATAACTTATTTTTATGGGGAGGTACTTTCCCTTCGGATATCGATTTTGAGATGGACAAAGATTATTTCAGTTCAATAAAAACATATTTTGTGATGGGTGATAAAGATGAGTATAATGATGGAAGCACTGTGTTAAGAATGGAAAAGATTCTTAGTAAAAATGAAATTCCATTTGAATTTGTTTCATTTGATGGGAAACATGTAATTGACCAGAAAACACTTTTAATGCTTACAGATAAGTTATAGAAATGTTTTCAGCCATTCAACCGCCTTATCTTCTGAGTTGAAAAATTTGGTTGGACGAGCAGGTTTGTTAAAGCTCAAATAAATGTTTCCAGCTAGTTTTTGAGAAAAAGAAGTTAAAACATATGCTTCTGCGCTAGTGTATAATGCTGTTTCTGGCAAAGCTAAATATTCACGTACTTCAGAAGTAGGCAATGTGAATTTGTCAACTAAAATTAGTACAGGATGCTTCTTACCGCCAGAAAGCTCTTCAATACCTTTAATTATTTGTTCTGCATGTTCTAACTCAACTTCATCATTCGATTTGATCTCAACAAGTATTATTTTATCTTTTCTTATCGAAACGATAGCTCTTTCAGATTTTAATTTTTTAATATGACAAATTAATTCGTCAGTCATAAATTTGCATTTAAAATTATTAGTTAGCTTTTTTAAAGGCGTTAAAGATAGGATTTTAACCATTCAACAGCCTTCTCCTGTGAATTAAAAAACTTGGTAGGACGAGCTGGTTTATTTAAATTAGTGTATATATTGGATACTAATTTTTGAGTAAAAGAATTAATTACATAAGCTTCTGCAATCGCGTAAGGATCAGATTCCGGTGTAGCAACATATGACCGAGCTTCTGCATTTGGAAGTGTATTTTCTCCTAAAACTATAAGCAGAGGAAAGCGTTTTCCTGCACCAATTTTCTCAATAGAATTCACAATTCGTTTTACCAGAACTATATCAACATCTTCGTCCGCTTTAATTTCAACCATCATTATTCCATCGCTCCTTGAAGCAACGGAAACTTTGTTGAATTCAGTTTTGTCTATAATAAATAATTCTTTGTCGACCATAAAGATGTTTTCGTCACAAATCAAACCTATGCTTATTTTTTTACAATAGCAAGTTTAAAATAAATGTATATACATGTATTTTAATTTTAACTTTGTAAAAAAAACAAGTACGCAATTATGAAGTTACTTTTAACTTATCTTAAAAAATACAAAGGGTTGGTTTTGTTAGCGTTGATTTTAGCTACTATAAATCAGGTTTTCTCATTACTAGATCCAATCATCTTTAAGCATATAATTAACAAATATGCAACTCAAGTTCATTCTTTAAGCAGGAAAGAATTTATTAACGGAGTAGGTTTATTTATTCTGTTATCAATGGGTACGGCAATGGTATCGCGTATCGCGAAAAATTTTCAGGATTATTATGTAAATGTAATCACTCAAAAATTAGGAGCTAAAATTTATTCTGACGGATTAAAACATTCGTTAGAATTACCTTATCAGGTTTTCGAAGATCAGAGAAGTGGCGAAACATTGGGGAAACTTCAGAAAGTTAGAATAGATGTTGAGAAATTAATTACAGCTTTTGTAAATATTTTGTTTGCTTCCATTGTAGGAGTTGTTTTTGTGATGGTTTACGCAATAAAAATTCACTGGTTGATTGCTGTGGTTTATTTTGCCGCTATTCCTTTGTTGGGTTTTATCAGTTCTACTTTAAGTAAAAAGATCAAAATTATTCAAAAGAAAATTGTTGGGGAAACTACAGCATTAGCTGGTTCAACAACAGAATCACTTAGAAATATTGAATTAATAAAAAGCTTAGGATTATCTGATCAGGAAATAAATCGATTGAATGGAGTTACCATAAAAATTCTAGGATTGGAACTTAAAAAAGTACGTTATATCCGCAGCATCAGTTTTATTCAAGGAACATTTGTTAATTTTTTACGCAGCTGTATTTTATTTTTATTATTGTATTTGATCTTTGCTGATAATATGACATTGGGCGATCTGTTTTTACTTCAAATTTATTCCTTCTTTATATTTGGACCATTGCAAGAGCTAGGAAATATCATAAATATATACCGAGAAGCAGAAGTCTCATTAGATAATTTTCAATCTATTTTAAACACTCCCAAAGAAGAAAAACCAAATAATCCTTTTATCGTAAATGGTATTCAAACATTAGAATTTAATTCAGTAGGTTTTAAACATCAAACAGCTAATACTAAAGCGCTTGATCAAATCTCTTTCAAAACAAAAAATGGGGAAACAATAGCATTTGTTGGCCCTTCAGGTTCAGGAAAAACAACGTTGGTGAAATTATTGGTTGGTTTATATCATCCACAAGAGGGAGAAATATATTATAACGAAAAATCAGGAAGATCAATTGATCTTGATCAGTTGCGGACACAAATTGGTTTTGTAACTCAAGATACGCAGCTATTTGCCGGAACAATAAAAGAAAATTTATTATTTGTTGCACCTAATGCAACTGACGTAGAGTGTATGGATGTGCTTAAAAAAGCATCCTGTCAGAGTTTATTGGCAAGGGCCGAAAATGGAATAAATACTGTGATTGGTGAAGGAGGAGTAAAGGTTTCAGGTGGAGAAAAGCAGCGATTGTCAATTGCGCGGGCATTATTGCGTAAACCTTCTCTGTTGGTTTTTGATGAAGCTACATCATCACTTGATTCAATTACCGAAGAAGAGATCAGTAAAACGATAAGGGAATTATCAAAAGATCAAAGACAAATAACAATTTTAATTGCACACAGACTAAGTACCATTATGCATGCGGATAAAATTTTTGTTCTTGAAAAAGGGAATATTATTGAGCAAGGTAAACATGATGAATTAGTAAATCAAAAAGGATTATATTACGCCATGTGGCGCCAGCAAATTGGTGAACGACATGATTAATTTGCTATTTTTGAAACACCATCAAGCATATAAAAATCAAAATTAACACTAAAAATAAAATCAAAAAAAATGGAAAATCAGAATTACAAAAGCCACAGAAGGTTAGTACCAATGTATCATTACTTTTTATTTTCTCTTATCACAGTAGTTCTAATCGGATCTATTATTAATCTGGTTAAGTCGATTGGAGATCATGAACGAATTTATTCTGCAGATCTTATTGTTTCACTTTCATTAGCGATGTTGTTTTCATTTTTCTTTATGAGAATATTTGCATTGAAAGCGCAAGACCGTGCTATTCGTGCAGAAGAAAATTTACGTCATTTTGCTTTAACTGGAAAATTATTAGATTCTCGTTTAGGCGTTAAGCAGATTGTAGCATTGCGATTTGCATCTGATGAGGAATTTGTTGAATTGGCAAAAAAAGCTGCTGATACTAATATGCCTTCAGAAGAAATTAAAAAAGCGATTAAAAATTGGAAAAGTGATTATTATAGAGTTTAAATTTTATTTCAATTTTCTTTTCTGAAGAAAAAGAGGCGTATTAATTTCTATAGGATAAAAGGTGTTTTTAAAGAGCACCTTTTTCTTTTCAAATCCTCCAAGTTTATTATCATAGATTAAACAATAATAGCCTTTTTTGAAATCAGAAATGTCTACAGAATTGCCATTGCCCTGTTTTTCGATAACACCAAATGGGTCGTAAATAATATAATAGGTGTCACTTGAAAATTCAATAGTTTGATTGTGATTGGTGACATTATAGATTACAGCATCTTTTTTTGAGTAGAAAGAAATAGCATCTGAGAATCTACTTATTTTATCATAACCTTTTTGACGAACACGGTATTTGTTTTCACCACTATGAAAAGTTACCGGAACAGAATAAGAATTAGGGATTGGTGTACCAATGCCTCCAATTTCTCCAACTTTTATCCATTTGTCGAAAATATATTGTTCAACATAAAAAGGCAAAGATCCTGTTTCATTTTTTGCCGTCCAGCTAACAAGCCCATCCTTACTGATATTTAATGAAAGAATTTCAAATGTTGAAACTACTTTTTCTTTTTTTAGACTAGCCTCGCTGCCACCATTGTCTGCAACAGATCTGATTGGATGCAAAACAAATAGTGCAAAAATCATTAAAATGTAAACTGGACTTTTCATGGTATTTGTTTATTGTTATAACTAAACAAAAGTAAAGTACAATAAAAAGACATTTAATTCAACGGCTGAAAGTAATTAACAATCGGTTGTTAATTAAGTTTTGTGTTTCAATGACAGAAGGTAGTTTATCATTTGTTAATACTGTTAATAACTTGCTTTTAGCAAAAAATAGGATAGAGATTTCCTGTTCATGAAATTATAATTTTTATGGCTTTGCAGGTTTTTACTTTTCACTGAAATGGGGGAACCAAGTGAAATCAAATAAACTACAAAATTCGTCAAGTGTAGCTTGTAGAGAACAACTTTTATTCGTTTGAAATTATTTATTGGAAGTGCTTGTTACAAAGAGGGTTTGAAATTGTTTTTTGCACAAGTTTGAATCAGTTTCCGTAACATTTATGCATCCGCTAGAAGTGCCCCAGTTTAAAGTAATAGAATTTGTATTGTCATTTTTTATAACACTACAATCAGTTGGGAAGGTCCATTGGTAAGTGGAATTTAAATTCATAGGAACTGAGAATGTTATATTTTTTTCTTGTTCCAGAACAAATGATTTTCCAGTAATGATTGGTGTTGGAATTAATCCAAAATCATAAGCTGTCCAAAGAGTAGAAAAATAATTTTTGTCTTTCGAGAAAATACCTCGTCTTCCCCCTTCGTATTTACATTTACCTGGGTCTATTAAAAGTGCGTGACTTAATTTATTCACTTTATAAAAAATAACAACATCTTTTTTTTCTGAATTTTTGTAAACATTACGTTCGATATCTTTTATGTTGACATAATTTTTTATTGTTTCATCTGGTTGTGCACTTATTCCTTGTACATCAGTCCATTGCTTCATTAGCTCAACACCATTTCTTTTGTTTACAACCCAATCACTATTTCCTTGATAAATAATCATACGTGGATAATTCCCCGAATAATAAGGATTTTGTTTACGAACAATGTTGCCCCATTTTTTTGCTGATTTTACTCGTAATCCTAACATTGCCATCATCGTAGTGACATATCCATTACCTGCTTTGTAGCCTGCACCTGCAAATATGGCTCCTGCATTAAATGTTTCGGGATAATCAGCCATCATTATTACACTCATTGCTGCACCTGCCGAAAGGCCGGTTATAAAAACTTTAGAAGAATCAATGGTGTAATTAGTTTTCATAAAGTCTACCATTTGCATGATAGAATAATTTTCTCCTCTGTTTTTATTAGCATGTTTCCTTTTAAAAAACTTAAAACATTTCATTGGATTATTGATAGAGCGCTGTTGCGGATACAATACATAAAATCCATATTCATCCGCTAATTTATTCCAGTCGGTTTGTCTGGCAACTTTTCCTGCACATTGCAAACATCCATGCAATACAACAACCATAGGTGCTGATCTTGTTTTATCAACAATAGGAGGTGTGTGAACGTACATTTTTAAATGTCCTTTGTTCTTTCCGAAATGTTTAACACGTTTTAGATCTTGTGATTGAAGATTGGAGCTAAAAATAAGAATGGAAAAAACTATAAAGGTTGTTTTATTAAAGAAGGGTATAATAAAATTCATGTGTTGATTTGTAAAAGGTTGATGGTTGTTAATTTTATCTTATTTTGAAGAAGGTTCAATTAAGTCCCATTGATTGCCGTATAAATCTTCAAAAACAGCAACTTTCCCCCACGTTTCAATTACAGGCTCCTTCGTAATAGTAATTTTATGTTCGAGTAAATTTTGATAATCTCTTTCAAAATTGTCCGTATATAAAAACAAGAAAACTCGTCCGCCAGTTTGATTGCCAACCCTGCTGAGTTGCTCATTATTAGATGCTTTTGCAAGCAACAAACAACAATCTTCAGAGCCTTTCGGTGCTATTTTAACCCATCTTTTTGTTTCGCTTAAAATGCTGTCTTCAATTAGTGTGAAGTGCAATTTTTTAGTGTAAAATTCGATGGCTTTATCATAGTCATCTACTACTAATGCGATTTGTGCTATTCGTTGTTTCATTAATTTGTCTGACTTAAAAGGAATAGTTCCAGTTTAAAGGTTGAATGGACATGAAAGACTTATAAATTTAATGAGTTTTAATAAAAATGTTGAATCTGTTCTTGCAACTTCTTCTTATGATAGATAAATAAAAATCTGGGACATTATTAATGGAAAATAATTATTTAATGTTGGGTAATTAACATTTATGATATTTAAGAGTCGAAGAAATTA
>CAIXIP010000292.1 GCA_903919535.1 uncultured Bacteroidota bacterium
ATAAGTCCCTTTCACTAATCCAAATAGGTCGAGATCTATATTAGAAGAGTTCGAGATTTTTTCTGCAATAATTTGTTGACCCAATGTATTTGTAATCATAACAGTTACATGATCATAATTTTTTCCGAAATTAATTGTCACTTGATTAATTGTTGGATTCGGATATAAAATTACGTTAAGCAATTCTGATTTATTACTTAACTGAATATTAGTGGCAACGCTTTGCAAATATGAAGCATTATAAATATCTGTATTTCCATTAGAAGTTAAGTTCGCAGCAGGAGATAAGTTAGTATAAAAATTCGCTATTCCAGAAAACGAACCTGTAGTATAAACTTTCCCGTTTGAATTGGTATTAATAGCAAAGCCTTCATCAGCATTTGCACCGCCTAATTGATTAATCCATTTTAAGTTTCCATTTGAATCATATTTTGCAAGAAAGCTATCTGAATTTCCAATTGATAATAAACTTGACGAAGTTGAATTTGGATCGAAATCAACTGTTCCTTTAAAACTACCTGTTAAATAAATATTTTCATAAATATCAGTTGCAATTCCATTCCCTTTATCTAAGCCATTACTTCCGAGATTAAAAGCCCATAAATAATTTCCGTTACTATCATATTTTGCTAAAAAGATATCCTGATTACCATTGGAAGCTAAATTCGTTGTGCTTGAACTTGGGTTAAAGTCTGCTGTTCCGTTAAAGGATCCCGTAATTAATACATCACCGGAAATGTCAGTGCAAATTGAATTCCCCATATCAGAACTATTTCCCCCCAAATCAATTGCCCATATGTAATTTCCACTAAAACTGTATTTAGCAACAAAAATATCCTGTGAACCGTGTGATGTAAGTATAGCAGCGGAAGTACTTGGGTCAAAGTCTGCATTCCCGGCAAAATATCCTGTAATAAAAATATTTCCGGCTAAATCTTTTGAAATCGAACTTGCATTATCAGAACTAGCACCTCCTATGTTTCTGGCCCATTTCATGTGACCATCTGAGTCGTATGAAGCCACAAAAATATCTGAACCTCCAGAAGAAGTCAAATTGTAAATAGTGGTATCAGTATCAAAATCCACTGTTCCTTGAAAAACACCTGTTAAAATAATTGTCCCGTAAGAATAGTTAATAATTCCTTCTGCATAATCATCAGATGCCCCACCAAATCCTTTTGCCCAAACAAAATTTCCATTTACATCATATTTTGCAATAAAAATGTCACTGTTACCATTAGCCGTTAGATTTACAGCTGAAAGAGGAGAGGGATTAAAGTCTGCTGTTCCCTGAAAACTGCCAGAAACATAAATATTTTCTGACATATCGGTACTTATTGAATATCCATAATCGGAACCAGTACTACCAATATTATGTGCCCATAAATAATTTCCATCAACATCATACTTTGCAATAAAGATATCATTTGCTCCAACGGAAACTAAATTTGAAATGGATGAAGATGGATCAAAATCAGCTGTTCCCTGAAAACTACCTGTAATATATGAGTTCCCTGATAAATCAGTGGTGATCGAATACCCAACATCAGCATTTAATCCACCCATATTTTTTGCCCACTCAAAACTCTGAGCTTTGATACTCAAGAAAAAGAGTACACAAACCGGAATTAATAGCAACTTTTTCATCTTAAATATTATTTGTTATTCCAAACATTTGAATAAAAGCAAACGACTCAGCTATTTAACTAATATTCAGACACTTATTTAACGAATAAAAGAATAAATAAGTTTCAAAAAGTAGACTGATATTAGTCATCTTTTAAAGTGCAAAAAGTCATTCAATTTTTTTGTAGAATACATTGAGGCTTGATAGAAATTTATGCCTTTATATCTTTTCGAATAATAAAAAAAAAGAAAATTAATACTATATATTTGCATTAACATAAAGCGCAAAACACAATGATGTCAATGAAATCCAAATATGCCCTCAAGGCATTAACATGTCTGGGTAAAAACACAGGAAAAGGATATATGCAGACAGCTTTTATTGCTGAATCAGAAAATATTCCAAAAAAATTTCTTGAACAAATACTTCTTGAACTCAAACATGCGCATATGGTTAGCAGCAAGCAAGGAATTGGAGGAGGTTATTATTTACTAAAAAAACCAAAAGAAATTTCAGTGGCAGATGTGTATCGACTATTTGATGGCGCAATTGCTTTAGTTCCTTGTGTGTCTTTAAATTTTTATGAAAAATGTGATGATTGCAAAAACGAAATTTCATGTGTAATGCGTGATGAATTTATAAAAATTAGAGAAGGAGCTCGCTTAGTTATGAGTAAAACCACTATTCAATCCTTTCTTAATGCTTCAAAAAAACTTTCCGCCAAAAAATAAAAAACTTAATTATACTCTACTAACTTTATAGAATTTATATATATTTGCATCTAATTTTCTTTAACTATTTTTAACCGTTAAGAAAATTGTAATTACAACTATATTTTTTTGTGATTGTGAATAATAAATTTGTGGATAAAAAAGTGCATTATTAACCACAAAAAGATGAATTCACGAAAGATTAGATGAAAGTTTTTTGAATTAGTATTAAAGAAATTGCTTTCTTTAATAGAGAAATTTATTGATAAAAAATTATATGAAGACAGTTACAGTTGAAGAAATAAATTCAAGAATAAATGCTGGGGAAAAACTAAATTTAGTTGATGTTCGTGAATCATTTGAGCATGAAGAGTTTAATATTGGTGGAATTTTGTTGCCAATAGGGGAAATAATGGAAGAACAAATAGAACTTATTGAAAACCTTAAGAATAAGGAAGTTATTCTCTATTGCAGAAGTGGTAACAGAAGCGCTCAGGCAGCTTTAATTCTTGAAAGAGCAGGCTTTACAGATATTGCAAATCTTACAGGAGGAATGTTAAGCTGGCAAGAAAAATTTTAAATGAATTTTTCGCCAATTTTTAAAGGATTTTTGACTTAAAAACATAGTTTTACTCATTCTTTTGTTATTTTTGCGCCTTCACATTTTGTAGATATTTAGTATTAATTAATAGCTTAAGAAATAGAAATATGCCATTGATCGCCAAACAAATATATTTTGGTTTTTTGTTTCTTACTTTTTGTATCTATTCGTTTTTTGTTTATACGAGCGATACACCCAGTGATGCAAAAGAATTGATGACAACAGATGCCCAAGCAGGGAAATTACTCTTCCAGCAAAACAACTGCTTTACCTGTCATCAATTTTATGGATTAGGAGGTTATATGGGACCCGACTTAACAAATGTTATTTCTTCTCCGGGTAAAGGAGAGATCTATGCCAGAGCATTAATAATGAGCGGGACACAAAAGATGCCTAATTACCATTTGAAAGAACAGGAAGTAAATTCAATTATTGCATACCTCAAATATGTTGACAAAACAGGTGTTTCACCTACAATGAAATATACAATCAATAGTGACGGAAGCGTAAATTATAATGAATAATGATTAAAAAAAATTTAGGATTAGCATTTATTTCTCTAGGACTTATTGCTCTTTTAGGCGGTTTACTTTTTGGGAGTATTGCTGCTTTACAATTTGTTTTCCCTGGCACATTAGATTCTTTACCATTTTACAAAAATCGTCCATTGCATGTTTCACTGGTTGTTGCCTGGGTATTTTTGTCGTCCGTTGGCGGTATTTATTATTACCTTCCTAAATTTATTGGAGCTCCTTTACACTCAGAAAGAGCTGGAAGAATTCACTTTTACATTTTCATTTTAACAGGCATTCTAGTAATATTTAGTTATTTCTTTGGGAAATTTGGTGGCAGAGAATACTGGGAGTTCCCTCCCATCCTTGCTATTCCAATTTTTATTTCATGGATCATGTTTGGCTGGAATTATTTTAAAACAGTTTTTACAACTGCAAAAAACTGGCCTGTATACCAGTGGATGTGGGGTACTGGAATTTTCTTCTTCCTATTCACTTTTACAGAAAGTTATTTATGGGTTCTCCCCTATTTCAGAAACAATGTTGTTCGTGAAATAACAGTTCAATGGAAAGCAAACGGAGCTTTAGTTGGTTCATGGAATATGTTGATTTATGGAACAGCCATTTTTGTAATGGAAAAAATCAAAGGCGACAACAGTATTAGCCGAACTAAAATTGCATTTTTAACTTATTTACTTGGTCTTACAAACTTAATGTTTGGATGGGCTCATCACATTTACAATCTTCCTACAGAACAGTGGATTCGTTACTTTTCGTATCTCATTAGCATGACAGAATTAATTCTACTTGCAAAAATTATTTGGAACTGGAAAAGTACTCTTTCAGAAAGCAAAAAAGATTTTCACATTCTATCTTATCGCTTTTTAGTAGCGGCTGATATTTGGATATTTATTAATCTTACTCTTGCCCTTTTAATTTCTATTCCTGCCATTAATTTATTTACTCATGGTACTCATATTACCGTTGCACATGCGATGGGAAGCATGATTGGCATTAATACAATGATTTTATTGGCTTCATGCTTTTTCATCATTAGCGATGCTGCAGACAAAAACTATACACCAGGTGAAGAAAAAACAATAAAAAGAGGTTATTGGATTTTTAATACTTCGTTATTAGTATTTTTTGTGTGTTTGATTATTGCAGGTGCAGAAAAAGGAATTGGAATTGTAGTTGAAAAACTATCTTTTGCCGAAGTGATGGCAAAAATAAATCCGATATTAATTGTTTTTACTTTTTCTGGATTTGTGATGTTTGTAGGCATTTTGATGGTTGTTATTCCACCATTAAAAAAGGCTATTTCTCAACTTAGAAAATAATATCTTTTTCTATTCTATTACAATATCATGTTTTGTCAAGAGACCTTGAATTGTATTTCTTGAAAATTTCGCCTTTTTAATGCTATTGAATTCTGGATCTATTGTAAAATTATAAGCAGTAGTAAAATCTACTTTTCCTAAAATTGTTTTATTAAAAACGGTTCCCTCCAAATTACAATTTAAAAATATTGATTCTGATAGATCAGCATTTGAAAAATTGGATTCTTTTAAGGAGCAATTAGTAAACTTTATTTTCGGTATTTTTTTTCCAGCAAAAGAAGTATAATCAAGAAGACAATTATTAAAATCTGCACTGAAAAGAAAATCATTGCACTCATTAAAATTGATGCCTATCAATTTACAATTCACAAAATGCACATGCGTTACTTTTGATTTACTCAACTTGACCATGCTCATATTGCAGTTATCAAAAGAACAATCATTAAATGTATTACTTGATAAGTTACTATTCGAAAAATCACAACTTACAAACTTACATTTCTCGAATGTGGCATTTTTTAATTCTTTGTTGGAAAAATTAACTTTTTCGAAAACTTTATTTTCATGATTTTTTTCCATTCTCAAAATTTTTTAAATAAAAAGGCTATCGAAATGATAGCCTTTTTAATATTGAATTTTAGAAATACTATGCTGTTGTTTGTTCTGGCTTAGGTAATAATACTTTGCGAGACAATTTGAATTTACCTGTTTTAGGATCAACACCAATTAATTTCACTTGTATCTTATCACCTTCTTTTAATATACCTTCCATACTATCTAGTCTGCGATGCTCAACTTCAGAGATATGAAGTAAGCCATCTTTACCAGGCATAAACTCAACAAAAGCACCAAATGCCATTATTGATTTTACTTTCCCCTCATAAACTTCACCAACTTCGGGTTGAGCAACAATACCTTTGATTTTCGCTAACACAGCATCAATTTTTTCCTTATCAACTGCAACGATATCGATATGTCCCATTCCGTCTTTTTCTTCAATTACAATGGTTGCTCCTGTTTCACGTTGCATTTCCTGAATAATTTTCCCTCCAGGTCCGATAATTGCACCGATAAATTCCTTAGGAATAACCATCTTCACTATACGCGGAGCATGTGCTTTGTAATCTTCACGAGAAGCAGTAATGGTCTTAGCCATTTCTCCTAGAATATGTAAACGCCCCTGTTTAGCTTGTTCTAAAGCTTCAGCCATAACTTCATATGGTAAACCATCCACTTTTAAATCCATTTGACAAGCAGTAATACCGTCTTTAGTTCCACAAACTTTAAAGTCCATGTCACCTAAATGATCTTCATCTCCTAAAATATCAGAAAGAATCGCATATTTCCCTTTATCATCAGTAATTAATCCCATTGCAATACCTGAAACTGGCTTGTTGATCTTAACACCTGCATCCATTAAAGCTAATGTACCAGCACAAACTGTAGCCATAGATGATGAACCATTTGATTCTAAAATATCAGAAACAACACGAACGGTATAAGGGTTTTCAGAAGATAGAACCTGACGCAATGCACGTTCAGCAAGATTACCATGACCAATTTCACGTCTTCCCGGACCACGGTTTGGTTTCACTTCACCTGTAGAAAATGCTGGGAAATTGTAATGTAACATAAAGTTATTCTGACCTTGGTATAATGCTCTATCGATAGACTGTAGATCCAATTTAGTTCCCAATGTCACAGAAGTCAATGATTGTGTTTCTCCACGAGTAAATACCGCTGAACCATGTGCAGATGGTAAATAACCAATTTCACTCCAGATAGGACGAATTTGATCAGTTTTACGACCATCTAAACGAGCTCTTTCATCAAGCACAAATCTACGAACAGCATCATATTCAACTTCATGATAATATTTTTTTACTAAAGAAGTACTTACAGTTGCTTTTTCTTCTTCAGGTAATGAATCAATAAATTCAGTTACTACAGCTTTGAAAGCAGCGCTACGTTCTTTTTTGTTTGGATTTTGTGATTTCGCAACAGCGTATGCTTTGTCGTAAAGTGCTTTATAAACACGCTCTTTTAACTCGGCATCGTTTGTTTCGTGGCAATATGTACGTTTAACGATTTTTCCTTTTACAGCTTCAACTTTAGCTACAAACTCATTAATTGCAGTTATTTCTAAACGAATTGCTTCATGAGCAAATTTAATAGCTTCTAACATTTCAGCTTCTGAAATTTCTTTCATTTCACCTTCCACCATCATAATATCTTTTGCTGAAGCAGCAACAATAATATCTAATGTTGATTTTTCCATTTCTGAAACAGAAGGATTAACGATTAGCTTTCCATCAAGCTTACTAACTCTTACTTCGGAAACTGGGCCATTAAAAGGAATATCAGAAACTGATATTGCAGCTGATGCAGCTAAACAAGCTAATGCATCAGGCATAGTGTTTTTGTCTCCAGATATTAATGAAATCAATACTTGAGTATCAGAGTGATAATCCTCAGGAAATAGCGGACGTAAAGCACGGTCAACCAAACGGCAGATCAATATTTCGTAATCTGATATACGAGCTTCGCGTTTAAAGAATCCTCCAGGGAAACGACCGGCAGAAGCAAATTTTTCTTGATAATCAACAGATAGTGGTAAGAAGTCTGTTCCTTCTTTTGCATCTTTGTTTGATACTATTGTTGCAAGCAACATTGTATCTCCCATTTTTACTACAACCGATCCATCGGCTTGTTTTGCCAACTTCCCTGTTTCTAATGTAATTTCGCGGCCATCCGCTAATTTAAATGTGTGTGTAATTCCAATTTGTGACATCTTTTTTTGGTTTTAATTTATTGTTTTCTATACCTCTTTTTTGATATTTTTACTTAGTGTTTATATGCACAAAAAGCATCCAGCTTATTAGCAGGATGCCTTTTCAATAATCTTATCTAAAAAAATCAACTTATTTTCTTAAGTCAAGTTTTTTAACAATAGCACGATATCTTTCAATATCATTAGCTTTTAAATAATCTAATAAGCTACGTCTTTTAGCAACCAAAGCAATAAGTGATTTTTGAGTACCAAAATCTTTTTTATTAGATTTCAAATGCTCAGTAAGGTGCGCTATTCTGTGAGAGAATAATGCAATTTGTCCTTCAGAGTTACCGGTATCTTTTTCAGATTTTCCGTGATTCTTGAAAATGTCTTTCTTAATTTCAGCTGTTAAATACATTGTAATGATATTATGTTTTTATTTTTTTTCGGACTGCAAAGATAAATATCTTTTTTAAATCTGCAATAAATATGTTTAAAAGTTTGACTGTTGAATAGGCTAATTCTTAAACATTTTAAGTAATTGAGCCAATTTAGGTTTAAGTTCCTTACGATTTACGATCTTATCCAAAAAGCCGTGATCCAAAACAAATTCAGATGTTTGAAAGCCTTTTGGCAAGTCTTTTCCAATAGTTTCTTTCACAACCCTTGGACCTGCAAATCCTATTAAAGCACCCGGCTCCGCAATATTTAAATCGCCAAGCATGGCAAAAGATGCAGTAACTCCACCTGTTGTTGGGTCTGTAAGAAAGGATATGTAAGGGATTTTCGCTTCTGACAACAAAGATAATTTGGCTGATGTTTTAGCCATCTGCATTAATGAAAAGGCTGCTTCCATCATACGAGCACCACCAGATTTTGAAATGATCATCAGCGGAATCCGTTTTTCAATACAATAATCAATTGATCTGGCAATTTTTTCACCAACCACTGCCCCCATCGAACCACCAATAAAACTAAAATCCATACAAGCAACAACTAGATCTTCCCCTTCAACTACTCCATGAGCTGCACGAATCGCATCTTTCAGATGTGTCTTTTTACTTGTATCCCTTAATCTATCAGTATATTTTTTAGTATCAATAAAATGTAAAGGGTCTGAAGCAATTAAATTTGGAAATAACTCTTGAAATTCATTATTATCAAAAATTATTTCAAAATATTCCGCAGATCCAATTTTTTCGTGGTAATCACACTCTGAACAAACGTATTTATTTAAGACATGTTCATTTGCGTTTGTAATTTTTTTGCAAGAAGGACATTTGTACCAAAGTCCTTCTGGAGTTTCTTTCTTCTCTTTTGTAGAAGTAGTAATACCTTCTTTTATTCTTTTAAACCAACTCATCTTATAGTTATTAGTTAACAGTTATAGGGATTATTCCCTAATACCTATTTCCTTTATTTTATGCAATAGTTATTGTTTTATCCAAATACACATCCTGAATGGTGTTTAATAATTCAACACCATCTTTCATTGGTTTTTGGAACGCCTTACGTCCTGAGATCAAACCTTGACCACCGGCACGTTTATTAATTATTGCTGTTGCTACTGCTTCAGCCATATCTGACTCTCCTTTTGATTCACCGCCTGAATTAATTAATCCCATGCGCCCCATATAACAATTAGCTACCTGATAACGACAAAGGTCAATTGGGTGATCAGTTGTTAACTCAGAATAAACTTTTGGATGTGTTTTACCAAATTTTACAGCGTTATAACCACCATTTTTATCAGACAATTTTTGCTTGATAATATCTGCCTGTATTGTAACACCCAAATGATTTGCCTGTGATGACAAATCTGTTGCAGTATGATAATCGATACCATCTACTTTAAATGCATTGTTGCGAGTATAGCACCATAAAATAGTTGCCATTCCCAATTCGTGAGCAAGTTCAAAGGCTTTTGCTACTTCAATTATTTGACGGGACGACTCAGGAGAACCAAAATATATAGTAGCTCCAACTGCAACTGCTCCCATATTCCAAGCTTCTTTTACTGAACCAAACATTATTTGATCGTACTTATTGGGGTAGGATAAAAATTCGTTATGATTTATTTTTACAACAAAAGGTATTTTATGTGCATATTTTCTGGAAACAGAGGCCAACACTCCAAAAGTAGATGCAACAGCATTACAACCTCCTTCCACTGCTAATTTAACAATGTTTTCAGAGTCAAAATAAATAGGATTAGGGGCAAATGATGCACCAGCACTATGTTCAATCCCTTGGTCAACAGGCAAAATACTCATATAACCTGTATTCGCCAACCTTCCTGTTCCATACAATTGCTGCAGGCTTCGTAACACTTGAGGATTACGATTTGTCTGTGCAAAAATACGATCTACAAAATCGGCACCTGGTTGGTGAATATTTTCTTTGGAAATAGTATTGCATTTATGATTCAATAAGCTATCGGCACTTGCGCCCAATAATTCTTCAATTTTTTTAGTTGCCATTGTTCTTTTATTGCTGATTAGATTAATGTAAGTTGATTAGGATAAGGATGTTAACTTATCTTT
The DNA here is from genome assembly GCA_903919535.1 of uncultured Bacteroidota bacterium. Classification (GTDB taxonomy): domain Bacteria; phylum Bacteroidota; class Bacteroidia; order 2-12-FULL-35-15; family 2-12-FULL-35-15; genus 2-12-FULL-35-15. The sequence continues at coordinate 10,107 of CAIXIP010000292.1, forward strand.
TAAAAACTAACACATTTAACATATTTACAAAAACGATTATTAAATTAGGACGGCAAAGCTACTAATTTTTAATTATGGATGAAAACGAAACGATGGGATTTATCAACCTTGAAATTAGAAAGGATATCCAATTCCAATATTGAATGCCCAAAAACCATATTTTTTATTATTATGATTATCTTGGTATTCACTTTTCCATTGAGGATTAAATAGATTTTGGATAACCCACCTTTTTGTTTCATCAAATTGCGGGTCACGTACTTTTAGACCTAAATCGAAACGAATTACAAAAAAATTAAAGTCTGCTCGCAAACCAACTCCCGAACCAATTGCAATTTCCTTATAAAAACGATCTAATTGAAAGTCCCCCCCAGGCCTACTTGCATCAGGCTGACGCAACCATGTATTTCCTGCATCAACGAAAAATGCACCATTGATAATTCGAAATAACTTAAACCTATATTCCGCATTTGCTTCCAGTTGGCCATCTCCAAATTGATCAAAAACATATTGCCCGTTATTCGAGTATGAACCAGGCCCAAGCGTTCTTGACTGCCAAGCTCTTATTCCATTTGCACCTCCACTAAAAAAGCTACGTTCAAATGGCAATGTCCTGAAATTTTTGAATGGCTTTCCTATTCCTGCAGCAATACGAAAAACAACCTTATTGATTTCATTTGAATTATAATAATATCGATAATCAGCATCAACTCTAATGTATTGGGAATAAACAATATCTAACATTTTATACCTTCCTTCGGCATCCTTGGCAACCGTATTAGGTTGAATCACATTTAGCAAATCATAAATACCCGTCAAGATATTACCCGAAGATTCACCATTTACTCTAAAAAAAGAAAAATTTTCATGTTTTTTTAAATTCTGCTCATTAAATGTAAATGTATAACGAGTGCTTGTATATAAGTGATTGCTATAGCTGTTACGTATATAAAAATCATAGATCTGTGAATTTAATTTTTCAATAAAAGAAGGAGTAAGATTTACTTTTACAAATCCGATAATAAATGGAGAAACAGTATGTCGTTTTTTTTCTGTTTCTTTCCATGTATATGATAATGCAAGGTTGGTAATGCTCCTTTGATAATCGGGAGTTTGCTGGTAATTAAGCGCACTGGTGAAAATTGTTTTAGGATTTGATCTTTTTGATGTATTAGCTTTGAAAGGCACCAAAAAACGTGGAATTGAAACATTTAATTCAGGACCAAATTCTATTGTACTGAATTTTTGTGTCGCATTACTCGTAGTAGATGTATTACTACTATTGCTCTGTGCTTCTACCCCCCCTTTGAGCCTAAGTTCTATCACTTCTGCTCCCTTAAATGAATTTCTGTTTTGATATACTACGCTTCCCGCAACACCAAGATTTCCATATGTATTTGTACCCTCTGTTTCAAGCATAAACGATTGTTTTAAAATCGGACTTAGTTGAATGAAACAATTAAGATAATCGCCATTTGTTGGGACAAAAAATATGTTTATAGATTTAAAAGCTTTTAGCTCTGATAATCGTTTATAAGTATCTTCCGCGTTTTTCAGCTGGTACAACTCTCCTTTGCGGATAAAAACTGAACTTAAAAGCACCCTGCTTTTGTATTTTAATTTTTGGGTATGCAGTATAAAGTAATCCTCAACCTTTAAGGTATCCTTGGGTGTTGTGTCCATTTTTTTTGAAACAAAATCTGGTTGGATATATATATTATTAATATAAAACCGTTTATGATGTGTTTCAATAATAGAGTCGCTATTTTCAGAATATTTTTGAGCGAAATTTTTAATTCCCAAAGTAACATTTACTTTTCTGTTTCCTATCGTAGTGTCGATCTCATAATAAATATAATCTTTCGTAAACAAATAATAGCCATTATTGTTTAGCTCTTTTGTAATTCGTTCTCTTTCATTTTGTAATACATCGATATCATAATTTGACCCTGAATTTATTATAGTATTTGAAGAATCTGCAAAAACGTAATACGTTAATAGATCATCAGAAATTTTATACTCAAGTTTATTAAAAGTATATGGTAAAGAGGCTTTAATTTTATAATACACGCTTGCCTTTTTTCTTTTCCCATAATGCACAGAATCTGAAACAGAACTTATAAAGTATCCTTTATTATTTAAAAACAGTTTTATTTGTTTGGCAGATTTTTGAGTGAGCAGAGAATCAACAATTACGGGAGGCTCACTAATATCCAAAAGCCATTCACCAAAAAGTTGTCGATTATTTTTTTTAATACTTTTTCCTTTTGCTATTCTTCTGTTATTTTTATTTTCAACCTTTTTATCATGTATAATTCGCTTTTGTTTTATTCGTTCTTCGTTAGCCATATTATGCATCCATAAATGAAAACGAAACACCACAAGAATTTTTCGATTAGGTTTTTGTTTGATATAACTCTCTATGTCACTCTTTTCAATTTTGGTGTCCTTATCAATAACATGATTTTTATTGAGCAAATACTCTCCTTCGCCAAGTTTACAGAT
>CAIXIP010000293.1 GCA_903919535.1 uncultured Bacteroidota bacterium
GAATAAATCCCATTTAGCTTTAAATTCTACCTGATTAATAGCTTTTGAATATTTTTTAACAACCGTAAGCTGGAAAAGCGACATATATCTGTTTTATAATTCTTGGCTAAATTACAATAAAAAGCTATTATGATGTTTTTATCAAAAATAGCATTTAAGCAAAGTGAAAATGAAAAACGAGTCAAACAAAAAAACTATACTTTAATAGGGTATAAATACATATTTTAATAGGGTATTTTTTATCCTAAAATATTTCTTCCTTTGCCCTTATGAATAAAATCAGAATAAACAGAAAAATGAACGGAGTATACGTAACTAAATTTCTTGAAAATTTTGATGTGAAGATTCAAAACATTTTGATATTATCCGGTATTTATTCTAAAGCGGATTTGGTTGAAGCTTTTAAAACGGGAATAATAAGAGTGGGTCTGCCACGAGGTATTGGGAAAAAGCATTTTGAGGTACTGAAAAACTTAATATCAGATGAGGACATCGTAGATGAATCGGAATTGTTTTTGTCAAACTTCAAAACCCACACACGAAATTATTGTAAGCGGAATAATATCCTATTTAAAGAAGACCTCTTTGACTACTTCAAATCGGGTAACTTTTCGAATTACGAAACAAAGAATAAAAGATACAAAGAATTATTGGACTACTTTTTGATATTCATGAGTTGACAATTAGTCGAATTTATGACAATGCTCATAGTTTTATAATCGCAATTTGTCGGAAATTATTTATAATATTGCATAACTTCATTTGAAACAAACAATTACTACTCACTTAACCCTAAGCACATGAGAAAAAATCTACTTTTGATCTTCCTATTGGTAATAAAATTAAGCTTTGCTGCTGAAATTCCATTGGAAAAAGCACAAACTGTTGCATTTAATTTTCTACAATCAACGCAACAATTTACTTTAAACAGAACTCCAGTAAATTCAATTAATCTTCTGTTTACTGAGCAAGTAAATAATAATGGAAATATAGAAAGCGCCTATTATATTTTCGCTGGTGAAAATAACAAAGGATTTGTAATTGTTTCAGGCGATGATGCTGTTATACCAATATTAGGCTATAGTGATGAAAGCCCAATTGATATGAACAATTTACCTCCAAGTTTCAAAATGTGGATGGAAAATAATAAGAATCAAATTTTGAATGTAAAGGCAAATCATTTACAAGCTACTTCTGAAATAATAACTGCTTGGGATAATTTTTATAATAACAACATACCTGCAAATAATTCGAGAAGTACAACTGCGGTTAATCCACTTTGCGCTACAACATGGGATCAACAACCTTATTACAATGCGCTTTGCCCTTATGACGCAGCAAACACAACTAACCAACATGCTGTTACAGGTTGTCCTGCTACTGCAATGGCTCAAATTATGAAATATTGGAACTATCCAGCTCAAGGATCAGGAATACACTCTTACAATCATCCGACATATGGAACACTTTCAGCAAATTTTGGTTCAACTACCTATAATTGGGGAGCTATGCCAAATAACGTTACGTCAACAAATAATGAAGTAGCTAAATTAATGTATCAATGTGGTGTAAGTGTGAACATGCAATATGGAGCTAATTCAAGTGGTGGATTTGTAATTATTAACAGTCCTACTCCTCAAGCAAACTGTGAATATGCCTATAAAACTTACTTTGGTTATGATCCCTCTACCATTCATGGTTTAGAAAGAACAAATTATACTGATGCAAATTGGATTACATTATTAAAAAATGAATTGAATGCTAGCAGACCTATTCAATACGCTGGATTTGGAAGTGGTGGAGGACATACATTTGTTTGTGATGGTTACGATGCAAGCGATAATTTCCATATGAATTGGGGATGGTCAGGATATTATGATGGCTATTTTGCAATCAGTGCTTTAAATCCCGGAGGTTTAGGAACCGGTGGTGGAACCGGAGGATATAACGGAACTCAACAAGCCGTTATTGGGATTAAACCTGCTGTAAGTAGCAACTCAAATTTAGCTTTGTATTCTTCAATAACAGTAAATCCTAATCCTATTCCGTTTGCACAAGCGTTTACAGTAAATGCAGATATAGTTAATAATGGGGCAGGTGCATTTGTAGGTGATTACACCGCTGCATTATTTAACAGCAGTGGTGTTTTTGTTGATTACATTCAGACTTATACTGGAAATACATTACCTGCTGGAAACCATTATACTGGTGGAATAACTTTTTCCACAACTGGAATAATTGCTATTCCGGGAACTTATTATATTGGGATTTTCTATAAGGAAGGCGCTGGTAACTGGAATTTAGTTTCAGCAGGTTCATATACAAACCTTATATCTGTTACGATTTCTGGCCCTGTTGATTATATTAAATTAAACTCTAATATTACACCAAGTCCAGCAACATTTGTTCAGGGGCAATCAGCTTCTGTAAATGTTAATATTTTGAATGATGGAACAGCTACTTATTATGGGGTTTATGAAGCAGCGCTATATGATTTAAGTGGTAATTTTGTTCAATCTATAGGAAGCTTATCTGAAACAAATGGATTGCCAGTTGGTTATACATATAATTCTCCATATTTAACTTTTAGTTCGGCTTCAATTACAGCTACTCCTGGAACATATATTTTAGCAATACTGGAAACAGAAACAGGTATGAGCCAATATTTATGTGGTGGAGATTTATATACTAATCCTGTTTATATTAAAGTTGTTGCAGCTCCATTACTACCTGATATTTATGAATCAAATAATTCTCAGGCTACAGCTTACACATTACCTCTAACTTTCTCTGGAAATACTGCAACAAAGAATACTTCCGGGTCAAATAATCATACAGGTTCGGATTATGATTTTTATAAAATCAATTTAGCAACAGGTTATAATTATCAAATTACTGCTCGTGTTCAGGACAGTTATAGTAGTAATAATGGGATAACATATACTAATGATGTTGTCCTTTCGTATTACAACGGTGGGGTTTGGTCTTCCGCTTACGATGATGTTCTTCCAAGTGCAATTAGTGCAACTGGCGGTTCAAGTGTAATATTTCAAGTAGCTCCTTATTTTGCAGGAAATACAGGTACATATCGTTTGGATATTAGTGTTGTTAGAACTGCAACAGCAGGCATTGATGAATTCTCATTAAACAATACAATGGTAATTTACCCTAATCCAGCAAAGGATGCATTATCATTTAAATTAAATCAAGACAATTGCAAAATTCATCAAATTAATATTTATGATAATATTGGAAAATTAGTTAAAAGTTTACCTGAATTTAGTCAAAATTTAATTGAAGTTTCAGACCTTTCAGAAGGCTTCTATTTTATTACAATTGAAACAGATAAAGGTAATTTTAAATCCAAATTCAATGTCGTTAAATAAGTTATATATTTTTCTTGTGTTTTGTTTTGTTGCTTGCCACTCTACCAATAAAACTGGTAGAGTGGAACAAAAAACAAAATCAAGTAATGAAGAGGCGATGCCAGAAAAAATTGATTATACAGGAAAACCAACCGTTGTATATAAAACTAAAAATGATTATCGAAAAAATGTTCCAATTACTTTATCCGATGATAAAACAAAAGTAGTCTCCTACCCTGCTCCAACCGATGTCTTTTATAATGGACAACTAGCTTATCCTTCTGAATTGATCAATGGATACTTACTAGATAATCGGGGAATATCTGTAAATACAGTATTTACAAAATATACCTATGAAGAATATTCTAAATTAAAAGCTACCCCAGATTTAGAAACATTTTTAAAATCAATCATTGACAAAGATCCATTTGTTGAAATATATAATTGTGGAAATAGATATCGTTTCAAAGATGTGGTTCCCGAATTGAATAATGAAATAAAAAATAATAGACTTAAATTATATTTGCGTTTAAAATAAATCTAAAGAACAGAATGTGAAATATTTATTATTGTAGCTTTTGTTTTTTAAAGGATTTCACTAAACCTATTATTGAATATCCTAAATAACACAATGCAAATAATAAATTAATCTTAGCATTACGTTGTTCCCAATTTGCACTACCTCCTGATCCATATGTGATGCAGAATAGAAGGAATATACTTGCTAAGGCTGTAGAAATAATAGATAAAGCTTTCATGTTTTTTATTTTTTTTAATCTAACTTAAATATGGGCTATTGAACCAATTTAGGATTGTTAAGTTTTTTGATGTAATTTAAATAAAAGCAAGTTATTTTGTTCCATTATATGAGTAACCATAATTATTATAAACTATTACATGTCCACCACCAGTAATGAATGAAACAAAATCAATAGTTTTCGAGTTTTTATTTAACTCCGAAAGTTTGTCTAAAGTTTTTTTAGAAATTTTATCACTAATTACTCCATTCTTTCCATAATTAACAACATAACCGCCATCATCTTCAAATGAAATATTTTTCACTTCCATATTTTTGTTTTTTATCTCATCTAATTTCTCAACTAATTCAACAGGGATATTGGTACAGAAATGAAAGTTTTTATCAAAAACAATAGCAAAGCCGTCAGTTGCAGTAAAAGAAACACTTTCGATTGTATGTCCACCCTTATTTAAATCGGTTAATTTATCATTAACTTCTTGATTTACTGAATTTGATGTCCACCCATTTTTACCATAAAGTATAAC
>CAIXIP010000294.1 GCA_903919535.1 uncultured Bacteroidota bacterium
CCTGATTTTTTGGCCCAACGTAAAGCGTAACAGTATCTATATCATTAATTGCAGGTTTCCCATTTATGATTTGTATACCGTTGATTACACCTGCTTTAATACCAACAGGGACTACTTCGTGACCATGACTTTTTAATGCTAATGTTGCTTTGTAAGAATATCTCTCTGGATTTTCTGAAGCGCCTATTACTAAAGTTTTTTTACCCATGTTAATCAGTTTCTAAATAATCAAGATCTTTTCCATAACTTTCTTCAAGGAAGAACACTGCAATAATTGCCAGTACAATAACTACTGATCCAACAATCATTGATGATTGGATTATACCAATTCCTTCTGTCATATACTTCCACCAAATTAACATAGGTACCGTAGCTCCTCTTACAAAATTTGGAATTGTAGTAGTAGCTGTTGATCGGATGTTTGTACCAAACTGTTCGGATGCAACTGTAATGAAAACAGCCCAATATCCTTGAGCAAGTCCTAATAAAAATATGATAAAATAAAATAATTCCGGGGAATAACCACTTGCGGAAAAGTACCAAACACATAAAAATGAAAGAGAAGTAATAGCTATCCACAATGCTTTTTTTCTTGATTTTAATTTTTGGCTTACATATCCAGTTACTATACTTCCAAGTGCAGCGCCAAAATAATGATACATTATTGATTTGCCAGGACTAACAGCCGATGTGATACCAAGGGCTTCTCCAAATTCTTTTGAAAAAGTTACAAGTATTCCGATAGTAAACCAAACTGGAATACCAACAAAAATAGAAGATATGTATTTTATAAATTTTTTTCGGTTTTTCAAAAGACTTAAAAAATCTCCTCGCTTTGCTGTTGATTCTTTTACTTTGTCAAACATTCCTGATTCATGAATATAAACACGAAGTCCAAGTAACATTAAGCCTAAAACACCTCCAACCAAATAAGCTTCTCTCCATCCCCATTCTGAAACTAAAAAAGCTAAGGCTGCTCCAACAATCCCAATTCCGGAAACAATACTGGTACCCCAACCACGAGTTTCTTTTGTCATTACTTCAGATACAAGTGTAATCCCGATACCTAATTCGCCAGCTAAACCAAAGCCGGCAATTACTCTGAGCACTGCATATTGGTTAAGTGTTTGAACGAAACCATTCGCTATGTTAGCCAACGAATAAAGCAAAATCGTTAAAAACAAAGTAGATAATCTACCTTTTTTATCGCCTAATATTCCCCATACAATTCCACCAAGAAGCATTCCGATCATTTGCATATTTAGAAGATATACACCTGAGTTTTTTATTTGATCAGGAGCAATTCCAATTGCTTGAAGACTTGGAACTCTTACAATGCTAAAAAGAATTAAGTCATATATATCAACAAAGTAACCCAGTGCGGCAACTATAACAACAATGTTTAATGGATTTGTATGGCCTTTTTTAATCATAAATTCATTTTTTGTTGGTTAAATGTAAGAAAAATTTCAAAATAATAATACCCATTCCTGAATCATACAAGGTGTTAATTCCATTAATAAAATAAGGGGTTTTAGATTTATAGTATCTATACCAGGTGAAATGTAGAAGTATGTTTTTACAACAAATGTGAATTATCAACTGATATGGTGATACTTCTCAAGAAAACTTGAGTATGGCTTTTATAGTTTTGATTTGAAAAAAAAATTGGCTTTAATGATAATTGTAAAGATATGTTACAAAAAATGTTTGGACTCGGGAAACTACTTGGCAAAAGCAAATGGATTGCTTTATTAGGTGTGTTGGTTCTTAATCTTTCAGCAGTTGCACTTGTAATTACTGGTATTGTTAAGCTTTATGATATTATAACAGAAATTTGTTATCAACTAATTAATTCGGAAAGTATTGACACAATTAAATTGTCAGCAAAATTTCTATTGATCATCGAAATATATTTGCAGGCAATCATTTTTTATATTTTCGCAATTGGTATATATAAGTTATTTGTTGGTGAGTTTAAACTTCTTTGGTGGTATCATATCGATTCACTGGATGAAATGAAATCAGAACTAGCAAAGGCAATCGTTTTATTTCTTGCAGTGTTTTTAGTCCAAAAAATTGTGGAATGGAATGAGCCTGAAGACATGTTATACTTTGGAACCGTAATCGCTTTGGTTTCTGCTAACCTTATTTGGTATATGAATTCACTTAAAGGTGGCGCATCTAACAATCATAATAATAATAATAATTCGCACAAGAGCATGGATTAATGCTTTTTAGATTTGCGATTCTATTAGATATTGCCCTCTCAAAGTAAGCAAAAACAAAAAGGGACAAAAAAGCATTACTACTAATTTGTCCCGTTTTCAGCGGAGAAAGAGGCAATAACATAAGTAACTCCTATACAGGTTTGATGTTAATGAATGCTGCCACTATTGGTACACAAGGCGGTACTGGTTATCCTAGCAGCAACCATTGGAATGGTGGTAATTTTAACCTTGGACAAACGTATGTGAGTGGTAGTCTCCCAACACAAAGTATTTTGTATTGCTTAAATATTCCCATCTCAAAACCTACCAATAATCAAGGAACGCCATATTTCTATCAAAATATATTTTCTTTAATCGATGTAATCTCCGGTTCCGAAATTCTTTGTAATTATATCCCTGCACTAACTATATCAAATACAAGCAACATGGGTTAAGCCATGCAAAGTGGCAGCAATGATTATGCACAGGAATTAAACCAATTACTGACAAGTAGTACAGCCGGACAAGCTCATCCAACAGAAACCAAGTGGATGCAAAAACAATTTATATTTAATGAAGTAAAAAATAATACAACACTTCAAATAAATAGTAACCTCAACACTTTTTATACCGGCAACCAAAACAATACCTATGGCAAGCTAAGAGATGTTGATGATAAGGTAATAAACGAGCAATACGCAGCTGCAAAATGGGTAAACAATACAGTAAATGCAACTGGTACTATTGAACAAAATCAAAAAACATTCAATGCTATATACTTAAATCACCTGGTTGGGAATGTTCCATATTCGGCAAGCAATATTTATGATTTGTATGATATCGCCAACCAATGTTCGAACGTTGGCGGAAATGCTGTTGTTCAAAGTAGAAATCTGTTGATGTTTATCGAAAACAGAATCATTGATTTTACGAATAATTGCGATGAATTGTCGAGTGATCCGAAAAACCTAGAACACTTAATAAGCCTACCTATCAATGAAGAAAGAAATATTAATTTATATCCAAATCCTAACAATGGTAATATTACTGTGGAATGTTCATTAAAAGAAAATGAAACAGGTACGTTAAGTATTTATGATCTTACAGGTAAATTAATTACCAGTTATCAGTTAAATACTGCAAATACATTAAATACGATTAATGCTGAAAAATTACAAGCAGGTATTTATTTGTATAATATTATGATCAATAATAAAAAAGTAAAAACCGATAAATTGGTTATTATTAAATAAATTATTTTTAAACAAGTGCCTTTACACTATCTTTGTGTAAAGGCATTTGTATTTTTAATGAAGTTAATATTTAAAATAGTATTTATTTTGAGCTTGTATTTCAATACTGAAACACATGCTCAAAATGTTATTTTGAACCCATCTTTTGAGTTATATGCTAATTGCCCCCCATACCCTACGAATATTAGCGATCAAATTAGTATTTGTGATAATTGGAATGCAGTATGTGTAACAGCAGATTATTTTAATGTTTGTTCCTCCGCTGATGTTTCAATTCCTGATAACTGGTGGGGATATCAAAGTGCCAGAACAGGCAACGCATACCTTGGATTCTGGGCGTATGTGGGTGGTGGAAATGGTAGAGAATATGTAGGGTCAACTCTTTCTACTACCTTACAAAGTAATGTTTCGTATTGTGTTCAATATTATCTGTCATTAACTGATTCTTCAAAATATGCAGTAGATAAAATTGGGGCCTATTTTTCTGATACTATTGTTCATCCATTCATCCCTCTTAACTTTTCTTATTATATTCCACAAATTGAAAGCGCAATGATGCTTAATGATACCATAGGCTGGACAAAAATTGCAGGTATATTTACTGCACAAGGGGGGGGAAAAATAATTACCATAGGTAATTTAAGAGATGATGCAAGTACCAATGTACAATTTATGCATGATAGCCCAAGTTATCCAGGATCCTATTATTACCTGGACGATGTAAGTGTAGAAGAAGTTCTACATGCCAATGCTGGCAGAGATACTTTAATAGCAAATATTGATAGTGTACAGCTTGGTAACAATCCTACAGAAAATGCAACCTACTTATGGCAACCTACAAATGGTGTGAGTAATGTAAATGCGGCTAACCCAATGGCTTCGCCAGATACAACTACTACCTATGTTGTTACAAAAACACAATGCAGTGTAATAACAACTGATACGGTTACCATACATATTATTGGTGATGGTGTAAATGAGTATGGTAATGAGGCATTTAAGATTTATCCTAATCCTGCAAGCACATCCATTACTGTTGAATTTAAAAATGAAAATATCAATAATTATAAAATTGAATTACGCAATATACTTGGTCAGTTACAAAAATTATGCACAGAGTCAAAAAACAATATTACCTCTATCAACATAGCCTCTCTCCCTTTAGGTGTTTATTTTATAAAAGCCATTTCAAAAACAAGTAATCATGTTTCCGTAATAAAATTTGTAAAGAATTAAATAGGAAGAATCTTTATCTGACATATTCTATTTTATGGACAATTCATATGTCTCTTGTTATGTATTTAGAAATTATTTACTGTTCCCTAAATAAGTCGACCACTCAAAAGTAGTAACTCCAAAGATCTTAATCATTAAATAAGTAATCAAATTCGTAACAAATAAACCCTTTGCGCATTATTGCGTAAAGGGTTTATCTTTGTATAAATGAAAGCACTGTTTTTATATTGTTTTATTTTTGTATTTATCATAAAAATAAACGCACAAATTAATCTTGTGCCGAACCCTTCTTTTGAAGATACAATTCAATGCCCTACAAATATTAGTCAATTATATAATTGTGCATTTTGGGTTAATCCAAATGGAGCAGGTCCTGATTATTTTAATTCTTGTGCCGACTATAATACAGGAGTGAGTGTGCCTAACAATGCCACTGGTTATCAGATAGCTAACACTGGTAATGCTTATGTTGGGTTACTCCTATACCAAAGAACAATTTCTGGCGGGCCATATGATTACAGAGAATATATCCAAGCAATGTTAACAGACACTTTAAAAAATGGAAAAAATTATTGTGTTTCATTTTATGTTAATTATCCTTTGATAGCCAATATTGCTATTGATAATATTGGCGTATATATATCAAACACTCCTATAGGCGCTGCTACACCTATCGTACTTCCATACACTCCTCAAATAATGTCTCCAACAGGTGTTTTCTTAACAGATACTATAAATTGGTATAAAGTTGAAGGAACATATACTGCAACTGGAGGTGAAAAATACATTACGATTGGTAATTTTAAAAATGCAACAAACACAGACACAATACATACTGATCCTTTTTTTGCCTCAAGTTCTTATTATTTTATAGATGACGTATCTGTAATCTGTTGTAGTTGCGATACAACCCAACCAAGTAATTTAAACATCCCTAATGTATTTACGCCCAACAATGATGGTGTTAATGACGAATTTAAAATTAAGATAAAAAACATAACAGCACTTAATTGCAAACTATATAACCGTTGGGGAGTTTTGATTGGAGAATTAAAAAATGTAAATGATGTTTGGGATGGCAGAACGAATGCAGGAATTGAATGTATTGCCGGTGTTTATTATTACATACTTACTGCAAAAGGTGAAGAAGGGAAAGAATATAATGAGCGAGGGTTTGTTCAGCTAATAAGGTAATTGTAACTCTTTCTCTTTTCGGTCTGCTTATTTCTAATAATGCAACTTTTGGATTTGATCCGATTTGATCCCTTGATCCGATATTGCCCTCTCAAAGTAAGCGAAAACAAAAAGGGACAAAAAAGTATTGCTACTAATTTGTCCCATTTTCAGCGGAGAAATAGGGATTCGAACCCCAGGAGGTGTAACCCTCAACAGTTTTCAAGACTGCCGCAATAGACCACTCTGCCATTTCTCCACTGCGAAAGTACTATTTTTTTTATTTCACAAATAAAAAAGTGCAAAAAATATTTTTTTTTCTTATTTTTGCAATACTCCCCAATAATTTGATTTTTCAAAAAAAATAGTGTATGAAAAAGTTTATTCTCCTTTTTTGTTTAGCGTTTATTGTTTCAATAAATGTTGCAAAATCAGCTAATGTTACAGCATACCTTACATATGCCACATTTTATTCGCCAACAAAAGGTCCTTTTATTGAAACATATTTAACTGTAATGGGAAACTCATTGAAGTTTGTAAAGAATACTGCAGGAAGTTATCAGGGAGCTGTTGACATAGCTATTAGTATTAGCCTTAACGGAGAAATTAAAAATGCCCAAAAATACACTTTGAACAGTCCGGAACTTGCTGATACATCAAAAGGGTTTCCTAACTTCATTGATCAACAGCGTTTTACGTTACCAAACGGGATTTACAGCATGGAACTTTCAATTTCTGACAAAAATGGGAAAGGCGAAAAACCTTTCCTTACAACTGTTCCAATTACTATAAATTATCCCGATAACAGAATAATGGTATCTGATATCCAATTCTTAGAATCATATACAAAATCAAGTGTGCCAAATTCACTTACAAAAAGTGGTTATGAGATC
>CAIXIP010000295.1 GCA_903919535.1 uncultured Bacteroidota bacterium
AAAAAAATTTAACACAGTAAATAATTTGTAAACATTTAGTTTATTTATTCTTTACAAACACTTCAAACAATTAAGTATTGAATAATATTAAAGTATTGTTCAAATAATATCCATCTATCACTTTTGTACAAAATAAATTCAAATAAATAAAAATGAAACACAAGTTCTACTTCTTACTTATAATGTTAACCTTTAGTAATGTGCAATATATGCTTGGGCAAACATCCACGAAATTTAATGATGGTTACCTGACTGTTTATAAAGCAACATCCACTTCAACACTAACTAATACAGGAACGGCAATTGCGGCTGAAGAATATAATCCTACTAGTTCCTCTCAGTCTGCACCTAATTACAGTATTACACTGCCAACAGCGTCAGGCAACAAGCTTGTAGTGTCCGGAACAGCAACTGCATCAGGTGGTATAACCCGTTCTGAAAATGGAAGGTATTTACTGATTCCCGGATATAATGGTTTAGTTGGCGATGCTAATACCACATTTACGACTAATGCAACCATAAGAACTATAAATGCTTCAGGCAATGTTGGATCAGGAATTTCAGGTGGTGGCACGACACTTTGGCTTTCTGGGAACAATAATTTACGAGGTGCAACAAGTGATGATGGAACAAATTATTGGTTCACAGGTAATGGAGTGGGAATACAAACTTCAACCAATGGAACAGCATTAACCACTGTTTCTTCCACGACCACCAACAATCGGGATGTGAGTATACAAAACGGGCAATTGTATTTAACAACAGGAGCTGGAACACAAGGAATATATAGTGTCGGCTCAGGAAAACCAATCACAACAGGTCAAACAGGTACTCGTGTGTTTGCTCCAGCTAATACGGATGTGTATGCTTTTTCCATCAGTCCTGATGGAAAAACTGTGTATTATGTGGCAGCAACAGGTGGAGGCATTTACAGAAGTACATTCGATGGTGCTGCCTGGACTACAGGAACAAAAATATACAATGTTTCAGGTTTCACGGGTTTGGTAGTTGATTGGAGTAATTATTCTTTCAATACTTCATCGCCAAATGGAGCAAGAATGTATGCTTGTAATCCTTCAACTATAATAGCAGCAGACGACAATGGAACAACTGCTGTTAATAATATTGTTTTAAGAAATGAGCCGACCACAGCTAACAATGCTTTCCGTCAGTTAGCCTTTTCTCCCTGCAAACAAACGATTAGTTTAGGTGCGAATAGTCCTGCGAATGGAAATATTTCTGCAACAGCAAATAATGTGGTTTTATTTCAATTCAATCTTAATGCAGATGAGGGAAATTCGACACTAAAAAAAGTAATCCTGCATCAAACAGGAACAGCAACCATCGGTTCAGGTAACGACATTACTAATTTCAGATTGATTGAAGACTCGAATAACAATGGCATTGCTGAAGCTTCAGAATTAGCTTCAGTTCTTTCAACCGGAACAATTTCTTCATCAGATATCATATTTGGTTCCATTACTCTTTCGTCTTATATGAATGAAGGTTTTGGAAAAAACTTTATTGTGGTCGGTGATGTTTCAGCAACCGCTATAGTTGGAAATACATTTATTCCGAGTATTGTTTCAAACAAAACATTAAATGGCATTAATTACACAACTAATTTATTTAATGCTGGTGGCAGTTGGATCAACATTGGTACTGCGGCACCATCAGGAAATACGCTTACTATAGCTCCATGTCAGTCTGTGAGCATAATTTCACAGCCGATTAGTCCGCTTTCTTTTTGTGAAGGTTCTGGAATAGCGATGTTTATTGTGAAGGTTAGCGGTACTGCTCCATATAGTTATCAATGGCAAGAAAACTCTGTAAACATTAATAGCACAGCTGTTTATAGCGGAACAAATTCCGATACCCTGAAAATAACAAATCCGAACTATTCTTTAAATGGTAAAACATACCAGTGTATCATATCTAATTGTTCTGGTGGAAGCATTATAACAACAGACAATACATCCGCGCTAACTGTAAACCCACTGCCTGCTAAACCACTTGTTTTTACTGATAGTTCAGCAACAGTTAATGCGGGACAAACTTCTGTGACATATACTATTCCGAATGATCCTACTGTAAGCTATAACTGGAATTACAGTGGGACAGGTGCAACCATTAATGGAGCCGGAAATAGTGTAAGTCTTGATTTCTTGGTTTCAGCTACCAGCGGAACACTAAGTGTTACAGCAACAAATGGATGCGGAACAAGTAGTGCAAGAAATATTTCTGTTACAGTAATTCCTGTACCGGGCGCAGTGCGTATCACTGAATATATGTATAATGGAGGAGGATCAGGTAGTGTTGGTGAATTTGTCGAATTTACAAATGTCGGAGGAACTCCTGTAAGCATGACAGGATGGAGCTTCGATGATAACAGCCGTTTGCCCGGCTCCCAAAGTTTGAGTGCGTTTGGTACAGTACAGCCGGGAGAATCAGTTGTATTAACAGAGATACCAGCTTATACATTCAGAACAAACTGGAACTTGTGCCCTTCAGTAAAAATAATAGGAGGCAATACAAACAACCTTGGTCGTGAAGATGAAATAAATCTGTATGATGCAACAAACACATTGGTAGACCGATTAACATATGGTGATCAGACTTATTCCCCCGGATCCATCAGAACAACGCTAAAAAGTGGTTGGGTAAACACCACGGGATTGGGAACAAATACAATAACTAATTGGACATTGTCTTCTATTGCTGATGCAGAAACTTCTTTTGCTTCAACTTTAGGCGAGATAGGAAGCCCCGGAAAAAGCAGCAGGGCAATTATTCCGTTTGACCCTTGTTTAATTGTGAATGGAACACCAACAATTATAATGAATGTAAATGCAACGACAAATTATCTGGATGGAGCTCAAACAGTTGCTCCAACAAGCCCTTATGGAATTAGTGGTGTAATCAATGATCCAACAGATCCTGCGCAAACATTAGGAATTGATTTTATTATCAATGATGCGGAAACCGCTGTTGGAAGCTTAACTGTGACAGCATCAAGTAGTAATACGTCAGTTGTTCCAAATGCGAATATTAGTCTAACGGGCGGTGGTGCATCAAGAAATGTAAAGATCACACCAATAGCTGTTGGGTATACAGATATAACAGTAACAGTAAACGATGGATCTTACAATGCATCCTTTGTTATCAATTATGCAGCGTCTGTTGCATCAACAACACCGGCAAGCACTTTCTGGCATACAGGTATGTCGGACGCTTCTGATGCAATTGCTATTGATAGCAATTACTTTATGAGTGGTGATGATGAATTGAATGTACTAAATGTGTATTCAAGAGCTGCATCAGGTTTACCACTGGTTTCCTATGATTATACTTCTAATTTGGCATTACCCGATCCGGGCAATCCGGAAGTAGATTTGGAAGCAGCAACGAATAGTACTGCAAATGCAAACATGACCTATTGGTTAGGTTCTATGAGTAATGGAAAATCTCCGTTTCCTGATAAGCCTAATCGCAACCGTATTTTTGCAACAAGTCACAACGGAACAGGAGCATCTACCACATTTTCTTTTGTCGGATACTATGGTAATTTGAGGGGAGAGCTAATTTCCTGGGGAGATGCAAATGGATATAACTTTACAGCAAGTGCTGCTGCCGGTGTGGATTCAAAATCAGTGAGTGGATTTGCTGCCGAAGGAATGGTTTTTGGACCTGATAATACAACTTTATACATTGGTTTGCGTGCACCTTTGGTTCCAACAAGTAACCGGACAAAAGCTGTGATAGCGCCTATACAAAATTTTGAAACATGGTTTAATAATGGTACTCCTTCCGGTAATCCTACATTTGGTTCTCCAATTGAGCTTGATTTAGGTGGAAGAGGTTTCCGTGATCTGATAAGGCTTTCAAACGGAACGTATGTAATCATTGCCGGAAATCCTTCCGGTAGTCCCTTGACAAGCGCTATTTACAAATGGACAGGTAATACAGCGGATGCACCTGTTCTTATTACTACTTCTGCCGATGGAATACTGAACATGGAAGGTGCGATGCAAATCAATTCTGATGGAAATTTGTCTTTATCAAAACTTCAAGTAATCAGTGATGGAGGAGACGAAATATTATACGCTGATGGAAATGAAGCGAAAAGTTTTACAGATTTAAATCTGAGAAAATTCAGATCGGATCGTTTGAGCGCAATAGATCTTTGTATTACAAAAACTGCTGATACAACAGCAATTGCATGTAATAGTTTTATTTGGTATAGTAACACATATACATCTTCTTTATCACCTACTCATACATTTACTACAAGTGAAGGTTGTGATTCAATTGTAACATTGCATTTAACAATCAAACATAGCACCACAGCTGACACAACAGCAATAGCATGTAACAGTTTTAATTGGCACGGAACAAACTACACAAACTCTGGTACTGCAACACATCTATTTACAAATGCTACAGGTTGTGATTCAGTTGTAACATTACATTTGACAATCAACCACAGCACAGCTGGAGACACAACTGCTATGGCTTGTAATAACTTTAACTGGCATGGAACAAGCTACACAAACTCCGGAACTGCAACTCATTTATTTACCAATGCTGCAGGGTGTGATTCAGTTGTAACATTACATTTGACAATTAATCAATCTCCTTCTCCAATTATAACACCAAATGGATCAACAACATTTTGCGATGGAGATTCAGTGATATTAAGTTCAACAACGGCCAGCTTATATCAATGGTTATTAAATGGCAATTCTATTTCAGGAGCAACAAATAGTACTTATGTTGTTCTGAATCAAGGTAACTATAGCGTGTTTGTTAGTGTTGGAACTTGCTCGGCAACATCCCCAATAACAGTTGTTACTGTAAATTCATTACCTTCAATTCCTGTGATAAGTCAGAATGGTACACTTTTAACGTCAACTCCGGCAACAACTTACCAATGGTATCTAAATGGTATCAGTATTCCCAGTGCAACAAACTCTTCCTATGCGGCCACCTCTGATGGGAGCTATTATGTAGTGATTTCGAACTCAAATGGTTGTGAATCTTCATCCACTCCTGTAATTGTTAATACAACAGATATTAATGTTGCACAAGAAATTAATGTGGTAAATACTTACCCTAACCCATTCAAAGATATTACTACAGTTCAAATTACAGTTGAAAAAAAATCGCATGTAACCGCTGACGTATACTCCATTTTGGGAGAACACTTGCAAACTATTGTAGATTCAGAACTTACGGCTGGAAATTACAACTTTGATTTTAGTGCAAAACAGTTGAGCTATTCATCCGGTATATATATAATGAAAGTAATTATTAATGGTAAAATGTATATCACACGAATGGTACAAAACGAATAATTAAAATTCGTTGGAAGAGAGAGGGTAGTGGAAAATAAAAAGACCAGCTCAAAACAAAAAGATACCCCAATGAATAATAATACTTTGGAGAGGTGTATTTATTACAAGGGGAAAAAAAAGGTGGCTAATTATCTATGCCACCCTTTTTTTTCAAAGATTACATCGTTTATATTTTAATTTTTTCCATAGTGTTCTGAATGCTTCAGAAGTTTCTTCGTTTGGATATTTATAAACAGAAGGAGCTAAGTATTCACCCATTTTTTCAACAATAGAACTATAAGGAATAGCCACTTCAATGCACTCTGGATATTGTTTCGAAAACTCCTCCATTAATTCATTGT
Source organism: uncultured Bacteroidota bacterium (assembly GCA_903919535.1). Lineage (GTDB taxonomy): Bacteria > Bacteroidota > Bacteroidia > 2-12-FULL-35-15 > 2-12-FULL-35-15 > 2-12-FULL-35-15. The sequence continues at coordinate 5,696 of CAIXIP010000295.1, forward strand.
GCATATTCTTTTTTCTCTCCACCATCGAGTAGAAAGGGAATAGTTTTTTCTTATCCAATTTTTCATCATCAAAATATGCATGAAGTTGCTTATATGTTCTAACCGAAAGAGTTGTAGGTACAACAGGTACAAGAATAGCATCTACATTTTTAAAAATATTTTCGGATAAAGAGGTAATATTGGGTGGGCAATCAATGATAATAAAATCGTATTCTTTTTTTACAGGTTTTAAAAGTTTTTTTAGCCATTTCCCACTTTCTTTCATATCGGCAATAAAGGCATCAAGTTTTCTATACTTGGAGTCAGCTGGTAAAATATGAATGTTGGTAAATTCCGTTTCCTGTATCGAATCTTCAATAGATTTTTTTCCAAAAATTGTCTTCTTTAACTTCTCTTTATTACCCTGCTTTATTTTAAAATAAAATGTACTCGCTCCCTGAGGATCTAAATCTATAAATAATATTTTAAACCCTTGTTCCGATGCCGCATATGCAATATTTACCGATGTGGCTGTTTTTCCAACTCCACCTTTTACATTATAAACGGCTATAACTTTCATTCTTTCCTAATTTAATTATTTGAAGTTTGGCAAAAAACATCAAGCATTAGATCCTACTATGCTTTAGCAATAGCATTCTTCTTTTCTTCAACTTTTACAGGTTTATTAGAAACAGTTTTTTTAGTTGATTTCTTTTTTACCTCTTTCTTTTTTAATATTTTTTTAGGTTCTAATGATTTAGCAATTGCTTTAGCGATTATATTACTTGCTTCTTTAACAGCTTTGCGCATTTTTTTTGTTTCGGATTTTGTATTAGCTCTAACAAACGAATCTATAATAACTGAAAGCTTATGTTTTAAGTCCTTTTTTAATTTGTTTTTTTCTGATTGCATTTTTTTAAATTTAGTAATTACAAATAATACTTAAAATAATTATCTCTTGACAATTATAATTTATAATCGCGAAAGTACAAAAGGTAACTTTATAAACAATAAAACACTACAAAATATTATCTGAATGTTACTTTATTGTTAAATATTTGGATAGCATGCCATTTATAATAATGAAAATTTCATTACAAAATAGATTGAAAAAGATGCTGAATGGAAACACTTTAAACGGTTTCAATCAGATGAATCATGCTATTAAGGTTAGGTGTGAAATGCAGATTCTCTGATTGTTATTTTACAAAATCAATTTTTGTGGATTCGTTTCATAAATATCTACAAGTCCAAAATCAAAGACATTTTCCTAAATAAAGAACAAAATGAAGGGCAACTTAAAATTTTTCCTCACAGCTAAAAGCTATAACAATGTTATCTAAATTCTCAGATTTCCCTGATGTGAGTTCATCAAAATTTTAAGTCCTTGAAAATCATCCATAAAGTTCGATAAATCCAACCCGTAGGGTA
>CAIXIP010000296.1 GCA_903919535.1 uncultured Bacteroidota bacterium
ATGTTGGGACATATACCCTTTTCCTTTAGTAGCATTTCTTTAAAAAATATAATACAATATACATATCCCAGATATTTACATTATTTATGAATGTACTATACTACTCCCACAGTTTCGGTTCGCCAACAACAACTTTTATTCGTAACGAAACTGAGTATTTTAATAAAACAATTTACATTAAGTATTTATGTACTGAAGTTTATTGTGGAGAAACACAACCTTCATATGTGAATGTTATTCCATTTGAAGAGAATTTAATTTCAAAAAAAATTAGGTGGTTATTATGGAGATATGATATGTCTTGCTCATTTAAAAATAGAAAATATTCATCCAAAATTAATTCGTTTATCAAAAAGTTTAAACCAGATGTTATTCACTGCCACTTTGGTTATGAGGCTTTAATGCTTTTAGATAATTTAAAATCCATAGAAAATTATAAAATAATAATGCATTTTCATGGTTACGATGCTTCTGTTATGATTAGAAAAAAATCATATTGTAAGAAGCTAAATTTTTATTTATCTCTTAAGAATATCTTCACTATTAGCGTTAATAACTATTTTTTGAATGTATTTAAAAATAATTTAAAAATAAATGTTGCAAACCCGATTGTTTTAAAGTGCGGAATTGATACAAATACCTTTTTTAATTCGAATATAGTTCATTTGAAAACTGCTCAAAAACGATTTATTCAAGTATCATCTCTTGTTGAAAAAAAAGGTCATATTTATACAATAAAAGCATTTAAACTTTTTAAGGATGCGAATAAAGATTTGAATGTAAAATTGACTTTTACTGGTGAAGGGGATAGAAAAAATGAATTGCTGGGTTTAGTAAAAGAGTTAGGATTAGAAAGTGATATTGAATTTGTCGGGACGTTAAAACCAAATCAAGTTTCAGAGGCGTTAAGGAGCGCTGATGTCTTTTTGCATCATAGTGTTACTGGAACTTTTGGTGATATGGAGGGAATTCCAACCTCTATAATGGAAGCAATGGCAATGGAACTTCCTATTGTTAGTACATTTCATTCAGGTATTCCCGAATTGATTGAAAACGGAGTAAATGGGTATTTGGTAAATGAAATGGATATCATTAATTATGCAGAAAGAATGAAGGAATCATTGAATATGGGCTTTTTATCTATAAATAAACGGAAAATACTTGAGGAATATAATTTAGTTTTACACAATCATAAGCTTTTTGAAATCTATAAAACATGTTCCTCTTCTTTTTAAGACCTCAAAAATTATAGAATGAAAATTATAGTTATAGTAGGCACAAGACCTAATTTTATTAAAGTTACGCAATTTAAAAAAGTAATTAAAAATCATCCAGATTTAGAATTAAAAATTGTTCATACAGGGCAACATTTTGATGCAAAAATGGCCGATGTTTTTTTTCAGCAATTAGATCTGCAGCCCGATTACTTTTTAAGCATTCCACAAGGTTCGCCAAATTCTCAGATGGCTGAAATAATGATTCGTCTGGAAAAATTAATTTCAGAAACCTTTTTACCTGACCTGATCCTGGTGGTTGGTGATGTTAATTCTACTTTGGCAGCAGCACTCACTGCAAATAAACTGGGAATAAAACTGGGCCATGTCGAAAGTGGATTGAGAAGTAATGACAGAACGATGCCGGAGGAGATAAACAGGATTTTGACGGATGAAATAACAGATAGTTTTTTTGTTACCGAGCAAAGTGGTTATGAAAACCTAATAAGGGAAGGGAAAGACAGAAACAAGGTTCATTTTGTTGGTAATACCATGATTGATACTTTGGTTGCATTTGAAAAAGAGATAAATAGCTCTCCCGTTATGAAAACATTTGGTCTGACTGAAAAAGAGTTTGTGCTGATGACCATGCACCGCCCGGCAACAGTTGACAATGAAGAAGGATTGAAAAAATTAATTTCATTGATCGAATTGGTAACACAAAAATATAAACTACTATTTCCGATCCATCCACGAACCTTAAAAAATTTAGAAAAATATAATTTATTAAAACGCTTTCAGGAGAATACAAAGGTTATAGCTACAGAACCTTTGGATTATTTTTCATTCCAGTATTTAATAAAAAACAGTAAATTTATTTTAACCGATAGTGGTGGAATACAAGAAGAAAGCACCTTTATGCAGGTGCCTTGTTTAACCTTACGGCCTAATACCGAACGCCCGGTTACTTGTGAGATTGGTACGAATATACTGATGCCTTTTGACTTAGAAAAAATTAAGGCTGTGGTTAACGAAATTGAAAATGGTAATTTTAAAAAAGGAGTCATACCCGAATTGTGGGATGGGAAATCAACGAATAGAATACTTGAAATTATTTCTAAGAAAATTTTAATATGATTTTTTATTTAACTATTAATGAATTTTATTCGGGGATTTATCAGGGTCAGGTCATTGATGTTGTTACATTTTTAAATGAAAAGTTTAATAAAAATATTCGATTACTTGCTTTTCTGCCATTGACAAATTTTTGGAAAAGGCGTAAGGAGATAAAAGCTAAAATGCCAAACGCCATTGTCTTACCAATGTTACCAAAACAAAGTATAGGTACACGATGGGAACAAAGTCGTTTTATCCTTTATATTATTTGTCGTATTTATAATTGCAAAGCAATAATTGCTCGGAATCCTTTGGCCACATGTTTGGCTATTGCAGCAAAAGAGAAAGGATGTGTTTCAAAAGTATGTTTCGATGGAAGAGGAGCTGTTGCCGCTGAAGCTGAAGAGTACAACATCTATCCTTTAGAAATTAAGAACAGAATACGAATGATAGAACGTGCGGCTATTTTAAACTCCGATTTTCAAATTGCTATTACTCAAAATCTATTGAAATATTGGAGAACCGAATATTCTTACAATGCCATTACCCATACTATTATACCCGGTACTCTTAATCGTAATTTTATTAATTTAGAAATAAATTTTTCGGTAAGAGAAGAGTCAAGAAAGAGAATGGGGTACACAGAAAATGACATTTTATTAATATATGCAGGGTCAACAGAAGGTTGGCAATCTTTTCAACTTTTGTATGATTTCTTGAAAAATATTTTTGCAGTTAATTCGTCTGTAAAAGTGTTATTTTTATCACAAGAAGAACAAAATATTAATAAACTTTCAGTTGAATTTCCTCAAAAAATAAGAAGATTATGGCTCATGCCATCGGAGGTGAAAGATAGTATGTTAATGGGCGATTATGGGTTAATAATACGAGAAAATTCAATCACAAACAATGTTGCAATGCCTACAAAATTTCCTGAATATTTAGCTTGTGGACTAAGTGTAATTTCAAACAGGGGAGCTTCAGAAGTTGCAAAATTCATTGAAAACAATGATTGTGGAATTGTTATTGACGACAAATTAAATATTTTTTTAGAAAAATCCACTTTAATATCAGCAAACCAAAATAGGATGCTTGCATTAAAATGTTTTAATAAAAAAGCTCCTGAAATTATGACCAAGTATTCATTTCTTTTAAATGAATTAACAAAAAACTAAAATGAGGATTCTTTTTATATCAACTATGTCAAAGGCGTCCTGGGGTGGAAGTGAAGAACTCTGGGTGAAGAGCGCAGGATATGCATTAGACAAAGGGCATGAGGTTTTTGTTTCAATTTATGGTTGGGCCGAACTGCCTCCCAAAATATTAGAATTAAAGAAACAGGGAGCTAAAATCCTAACAAGAAAAAAAATATATTACGGTTCTACTATCTTTCAACGTATAAAAGGTTTGATCGTTAAAAAAATAATTTCTCCGAGCCAAATTCGAAATTTAAAACGCTGCAATCCTGATATGATTGTTGTTAGCCAAGGAACTATTTATGAATGTATGACTACATCATTCCTAGACCTTATTGCTGCTAGCGGGGCTAAACTAAAAGTTATTACCCAGGCAAATTCTGAGTATGAAACTATTCCTGCTGAGTTTTTCGAAAGCGGGCAAATTTTGTTTGCGAAAGCAGATAAACTTTTTTTTGTTTCTGAACGAAATAGAATTGTTGCTGAGCGGCAGTTAGCAATGAAATTTGATAATTCACTTGTTGTTTCTAATCCTGCTAATTTGAATGATTATGGCATTTCTAAATGGCCTAGATCGGAAACGTTAAATTTGGCTTTTGCCGGTAGATTCAATTCTACCGTGAAAGGATTGGGAGTTCTTTTACAAATACTAAGTGAAGATAATTGGAGAGAACGAAATTGGAATTTAAATTTGTATGGAACAGGTGAAGATGAAGACTATTTGAAACAACTTGTGACTTTATATGATTTAAAAAACAAGGTGTTTTTTAATGGGTTTGTAAATGATGTGAAGCAAATTTGGGATGCAAATCATGTTTTGTTAATGCCTTCTACCTTAGAGGGAACTCCATTAACCTTGATTGAGGCAATGTTATGTGGAAGATGTGCTGTGGTATCCGATGTTGGTGGAAATTCGGAGTTAATTGAAGAAGGAATAAGCGGATTTGTTGCAGAGGCGCCTTCGCTTCATTCTTTTGGAATGGCTTTGGAAAGATTGTGGAGACAAAAAAGCGATTTAGAAAAATTTGGTGTAAAAGCAAGCGAAAGAATACTAATTAAAATTAATTTTAATTCACATAAAGAGATTATCGAATCTCATGGAACGTTTTTTTAATTGAAATTTTATATAAGTCAAGATAAAATGATCGACATTATTGTTCCAACTTATAATCGATACGATGATGTAAAAAAGTTTATTTCTGAAATAAAGAAACAAACATTTGAAAATTACCGGGTTGTAATAATTGATGATCATGGTGATGTTAATATTAAGGAGCTTGTACCAAATAATGATCCTCGTTTTGTATTGCACAGATTAGACGCAAATAAAGGGCAGGCATTCGCAAGAAATTATGCGGTAGATAGGTCATCTGCTGAGTATTTAATTTTTTTAGACGATGATGCTTGGTTCTTGAGTGAAACTGCTTTAGAAGATTTTTATAAATTCGTTAACAAGAATCCAAATGATGCTTGGATGTTTGATGTTATCGAACCGAATAAAAAACCTTTAAGCGAACGAGTTAAAACAAAAACAGGAGAACCTCTTGGAGAGTTTATTGCATGCGCATGTGCCTTTAATAGAAAGTCCTTTGTTGAAATAGGAGGGTTTTTACCTTATTTTCACTCTTATGGTGAAGAGACAGAAATGGTAATAAGAATGCTTCTGCGAAGGCAAGAAATGGTGTTTTTACCAGAAATAAAAGTATTTCACAATTACAATGCTTCTGGTCGATCTAGTGTTTGGCAGAATCGATTTTTAATTAATTCGATAAGAAATGAGGTTTATATTATTATACTACATTATCCATTTGTATTAATTCCATTTCACCTATGTGGAAAATATATTTTACGTTTGGTTTTCATAATTATGAAATCTGATAAAAAAATTAATTCAATTATTCAAACAACAAAGGGTTTTTATTCTGGTATTTTCAATTCGAGATTTTTCTTTAAAGAAAGAAAAGCATTGAATTTTAGTCAGTTTCGCTATTGGTTAAGTATAAGGTGGTAATTTTTTGCTTTTCAAGTCAAATCCTTTTATAGTTATATTACAGTCTTAAAAGTATTTTCATTTATTAGGTAAGGGTATATTTAATAACGCTAAACTATCTTTCAACATTTGGCTAAAAATTAGTGCACCATGGTAGTTTAGATGGGATGTGTTGTGAAATGAGCTGTCAGATAATTGTAATTTACTAAAATCAAGAACCTTAACGTTTTTCAATTTATCTAAATCATTCAAAAATTTATTAGCAACATTTAAATTTTGATATTTTTCAAAATAAGATTTGTGATATGGTGGTACAACAAAAATGAAAAGTCGATTATTATTTGATTGTATTAAACTAAATAACTCATCAGTGAGTTTTTTTTCACTAAAGAATTTCGTTTTTGTTTCTTTTCGTTTTTCAACTAATTCATCGAATATTTTTTTTTCAATAATATTTTTATCAATATATGCACCCTTGTTCACATATTTTGAAGATTGCATTTTAGAATTTAAATAGGCTTGCAAATAGTTTTCATAGAAACCGTAGTATTTGAAAGCGGGTACTGAATATTTTATTTGATACCTATCTCCTAATAATTTTTTAATTGGACCATAATTTGAATTATATATATAGTTTGCCAAATTGGCAAGGGAATGATCAATGCCATCCAAATCAAAGTTCGCAATAATTAATGGAGATTTTTTAGTCTTTTTACATTCTTCTTTCAGCATCATCAACATTACATCAACTCTTGTTCCTGTAATACCGTAATTATAATAATTGTTGCCAATTATTTCTGGAATATATCCACCTTCTGCTGCTGATGAACCAAAAATAGGTATCTCGTTATAATGGGTTTCATTTATAATGCGATTAATTTTACTAGCACCGCTTACACTATTACTTAGAATAATTTCATTTTCAAAAAAAAAGTTAAAGAAACTCAGGATCAAAATCAATATTGCTAGTAATGGCAATAATAATTTTAATAAAAAAGTCTTAAAATTGGAAATAGATAAATTCTCCTGTTCCATCTTTGCCTAGTATTATTATTAAAAAAAGTGTTATTAAAAGAAAAATAAAATTATATTGACCTTTCTTGAAATTTAAGTTGTCAGGAAAAAAACTTGAAATATAAAATAAGAATAAAACTAAAATGGTCAGAGCAAAATTTAACAAGCCTTTATCTG
>CAIXIP010000297.1 GCA_903919535.1 uncultured Bacteroidota bacterium
GTGGTATCGTAAATAGAAATCGTGCGAACAAACCCCGATCTCGAAACTCTGGGGTTTGACTCATACTTTTGATAACCGAAGGTTGAGGAGATAAAACGAGTGCAATTAATGGTTCGTTTAAAAGAATTGGTTCAGAGTTTTTTCGATCAACTCTATGTGATGACCCTATATGGGCTTTCAAAATTAGATCAAGGTTTGGTATCTGTCCTGAGTATCGCCCAGCGAGTATCTGAAAAATCCCATTATCTCCATCTCATGGTACATGAAAAAGAACCATTTTCTAAAGAAATGATGATGGATTCCTTTGTTAAAAATGGAGATAACCCAACCAATGAAAACTTAGATGTTCGTATAAACAGGTTTAAATCGAAGGGGATAATTGTAAGTGTTGGTAGAGGTTGGTATAGATTTAATGATAAGAAAATTTTTGAACCCGAAATAACGCCATCACTCAAAAAACTATCGACTAAACTTAAAAAAGGATTTCCGTTTCTTAATTACATTTTATGGTCATCTAATTGGTTAAATGAATTAACCACATTACAACTGTTTCGTAATGTGTATGTAATAGAAGTTGAGGCAGGTTCAGAAGAAGCCGTTTTTAGAACGATAAAAGAAGATTTCCCGTTCCGCACTTTTTTAAACCCAAAAGAAAACGAATGGGAGTATTATAAAGCCGATAGCGAAGATAACATCATTGTAAAAACAATGATTTCGGAATCTCCAAACGTGATGAACCACACAATAAAAACGGCAAAGCTCGAAAAAATATTAGTGGACTTGTATTGCGATAAATTTTGGAAACCGATATTCTCAAGTGAGTTAAGTAATATATATATGGAGGCTTGTAGCGACTATACAATAAATTTTTCTACGCTATTAAGTTATGCTGGACGCAGAGGAAAGAGAAAAGAAATATGGGAGTACATTAAAGCATTAGGAACATTAGACGTATCAACAATTGAAATGATGGAAAAATGATAAAAGAACAATCGTACACAACAGAATGGTTAGATTCCAAAGTAAAAGAATATGATGCCGCCAGTTATGACTTAGCTGAGAAAATGGTTTATGCTTTAACCCTATTAGAGCATTTGAAGTTAAAGGGGCTCGACTTTATTTTTAAAGGCGGAACATCATTAGTATTAATGGTAGATGAATTCCATAGGTTTTCAAAAGACATTGATATTATAATCCACACAAAACCCGACAATTTGCACGAAATTTTTGATGCGGTTGTTGCCGATGCTCCTTTCATTAGATGGGAAGAAAGCGAAAGAAAAAACGATGAGTTTCAAGTACCGAAAGAACATTACAAGTTTACATACAAAGAAAGTAAACCATCAAAATTTCCTGAGAAACCAATTCTACTCGATATAATTTTTGTCGAAAATTCTTATCCTGAAACACGAGTTGTAAAAGTTGACCATTCACTTTTGGTAACAGAAGAACCTTATGCAGAGATAATCATTCCAACATTCGATTCAATAACAGGAGATAAGCTCACAGCATTTGCACCAAAAACAATTGGTATTCCAATAGGAAAAAATAAAGAGGTAGAGATAGCAAAGCAATTATTTGATTTGAATATGTTGTTTGATAAAATTTCTTCATACGATAAAGTTGGGCAGAGTTTTGAAAAAACAGCAGCAGTATGTATTGATGCATACAAGAAAAATTACACCATAGAAGAAATATATAATGATGTGATTGAAACATCATATACAATGGCGTTGATGGGCAAACACGATGTTGAATTATATAACGAAATCAAAACAGGTGTAAATGCACTAAGTCAATATCTGAGCAAGAAAGCAAACTTTGGATATAACAAAGCACTTTTAGCAGCAGCGCGAGTTGCATATTTAGCTGCTTGTTTAATGAAGGGTGTTGAACAAAAAAAATTAGACTGGCAAAGTGTTACACCTGAAGAGTTTAAAAATAAAAAAATAAATCACGAAAAATATAGCGTGCTGAATAAAGCGTTAAAAGGTGGTTATCCCGAAGCGTGGTTCTATTGGTTAAATACGGTTGAAGTATTAGCCTTAGAAAAAACAGAAAGAAAAGGTTCAGCAGAAATAGCAAAAGCTACTGTTGTAAGTGTGATTGAAGATGTTCAAGAAAATCCAAAGAAAAGCAACGAAATAAAATCTAATTTAATTCATTTAGTATTTATTGTTAATGGTAAAGAAACGCTCGTTGATAATCTAAATCCCCATGAACAACTTAGAGCTGCCGTTGAACGAGCACTTGCCCAAACTGGAAATTCGGGAAGGCAAATAGAAGAGTGGTCGGTAAAGTTGAATAACCACGATTTAGATATATCTAAAAAAATAGAAGATTATAAATTTGCGGTTGATGCAAAAATATTTCTCAGTTTAAAATCCGGTGTAGGTGGAAACAAATAAAAAGCAGGTTGTACAGCCCGAAGTTAGCCGCATTAAATTTGAAAAAGAAATTGCGGAGTTTCTCCTAATCGAAGACGATTGGAGGAAGAAGGGTGTTATTTGCTTAAAAGCAAATTTTCCTACAATTGAATTTATATTTATTGCACCGCATACAAAACCACAAACAGTTGCTTTCGGAGTATCAATAGATTTTACAAACTATGATATTGAGCCGCCTTCAATTGTATTTGTTAATCCTTTTACATTAGAACCTGTTGTGGTAAAAGATATGCAGGTCGGTTTTTTCCAGGTAGTAAATCAGACACAACAAATTCAAGGGTTACCGCAACAATTTCAGATGCAAGTACCCAACCAAATATTAATGCAAGGATTGAATGACAGACCTTTTCTGTGTATTCCCGGCATAAGAGAATATCACAACCATCCTGCACACACAGATAACCCTTGGTTGAATCATAGAACTCGTGGAGAAGGTAAATTGTTTTTTGTGTTATCACAATTATACAACCATTGCATTCCGCATATCACAGGTTTTAATATGCAAGTTAATTTTAGCCTTAAACAATTTTAATGAATACGAACGGATATTTAAATATTGAAAAAATAATAATGCCTCACAAATGTTTGGTGGAAGCATACAATCACATGAGGGAAGCAGGTAAAAGAAGACTTGAAGGTGTGGCTTTGTTTGCAGGAAAAGAAGAAGGAACAACATTTAAAATTGAAACTACTATTGTTCCTGAACAACAAGCGATGAGTTTAGAAGATGGTTTATTATATGCAGTTGATGGAGAAGAGTTACATCGAATAAATGTTTGGTTGTATGAAAATAAAATGAGTTTAATGGCACAAATTCATAGCCATCCTTCACGAGCATACCATTCATCAACTGACGATGCCTACCCTATTGTTGCAACTGTTGGCGGAATTTCTATTGTTGTTCCTGACTTTGCTTCAAGAGCGATTGATATTGCAACGTGGGCTGTATTTCGTTTATCACAAACGAAAGGTTGGGTAGAATTAAATGCAACGGAAAAAAATAATTTATTTGAAATAACAAACTAATGGCATTAGCAGAATACTTTTCTAAAAATTTGCTCGCAATCTCACAAGTCCTGAAAAATGGTAACAGTGGGCAGTTTCAAAGTGTTTTGAATAATACGGTAATAGGAATTGCATTTAATAAAGATGCTTTAAAACATGAAGGCAAAGCTGCACTTGATTTAACAGTACGTTTAGTTGCACGTTTATATCCGAAAATAAAATTTATAGATTTAAACGCAGGAGATAAAAATCTTGTTATCAATCTTAAAAAATTAGCATCATCAATAAATAGTAAAATTGAATTTGTAGAAGAAGAGCCAACACTTATAATTGTTATTGGCAATAGCGCAGTTGAAAGAATAGCAACGCAAGGAGCAATTTATTATATCGGCTCAAATTCTTGGGTAGCAAAATTTTCACCCGAAAACCCTTTAGAAATTGGAGAAAGCACCAACCCATTAGGCGCAGGCGTTGCAGCTTGCATTGGCGCATCAAATATTTTCAGATATGTATTTGCTGATTTTTTGCAATCTCCCGAAAGTGATGATGAATTTTCGCTTTCACTAATTACACTTAATACCGATGATGTAAATGCCACCATTAAAACGAAGCAATTAGATATTGGTAAAATTCATTTGGTAGGATTAGGTGCTATTGGTAACGGTTTTATTTGGGCATTAAGTAATGCGCCATTCTTAAAAGGAACAGTTACTATCATCGAACCCGAAACATTAGCGTTATCAAATTTGCAACGATATGTTTTAGCAGAAGAAAAATACATCGGCAAAGCGAAATTGCAAATGGCAAAGGATGCGCTTAAAGAAAGCAAAGTTGATACACAAATTTTTAATGGAGATTGGGCAGCATTTTTAAATAAAAATAACGACTGGAAACAAGAAATGGTTGTTGTTGCTATTGATAATGCCAATGACAGAATTGGCATTCAAACATCATTGCCTAAAAAAATAATTAACGCATACACCGAAAATAATGTGATAGGGATTTCTCGTCATTTCGATTTTGGAAACGATGCGTGCCTTGTTTGTATGTATATGCCAACAGGACAAAGAAAAAGCCATTCGCAAGAAGTAGCAGATAATTTGAATTTAACGCAACACGAAAGATTTATTCGTGATTACATTTTTTACAACAAAAATGCAGATGACCAGCTTTTAACATTGGTTGCTCAAGCTAACAATATAGAAATAGAAAAGCTTGAAGAGTTTAAAGGAATGCCTGTGCAACAATTTTATTCTAATGTTGTTTGCGGTGGTATGTTAATGGAATTAAGAAATGGCGATGCTGTCATAGAGCATATCGAAGCACCATTAGCCTTTCAGTCGGCTATGGCAGGCATACTTGAGTTAGCAGAAGTAATAATAGATAAAGCAGGATTACGAAAAGAAAAAATGCAAACCAAAACGCAACTTTATCCTTTATCTCCAATTAAACAAGTTGCAAACCCATACAATCATTCACTTACAAAAGACACATCAGGAAGGTGCATTTGTGCAGATGCAGATTTTTTAAACGCATATAAAAACAAATGGTCTTAACTGCCCGAAAAAAATAATATGGCAAAGAAAGTAGCAACAGAAAAAGAAGTAAAACCTAAAGCGGAGAAAGCTCCCAAGAAGGAAACCAAACCGAAAAAAGAAGTAAGCATTGAGCAAACGCTTTGGGCTGCTGCCGATAAACTAAGAGGGACGGTTGAATCTTCGGAATATAAACACGTTGTACTAAGTTTAATTTTCTTAAAATTTTCGAGCGATAAGTTTGAAGAGCGAAGAAAGGAATTAATTAAAGAAGGAAAAGAAAAATACATCGAACAAAAAGAGTTCTACAATATGAAGAACGTTTTTTTCTTGCCCGAAGAGTCCCGTTGGAGTTATATAATTACCAACTCCAAACAAAACGATATTTCTATTAAAATTGATACGGCTTTACATACAGTAGAAAAAAATAACCCTTCATTAAAAGGCGCATTGCCTGATAATTATTTTTCGCGTTTAAATATGGATGTAAGCAAACTTTCTGCTTTGCTCGATACAATTAATAATATTGATACACTTAAAGATAAACAACAAGATATTGTTGGACGTGTGTATGAATATTTTTTAAGCAAGTTTGCATTAGCCGAGGGAAAAGGGAAAGGAGAATTTTACACGCCTAAAAGTATTGTAAATCTTATTGCTGAAATGATAGAGCCATACAAGGGTGTTATTTATGACCCTGCTTGTGGCTCAGGCGGTATGTTTGTACAATCCATAAAATTTATTCAAAGTCATCAAGGCAATACAAAAGAGGTTGCTATTTACGGACAAGAATATACAAACACCACTTACAAACTTGCTAAAATGAATTTGGCAATACGTGGTATTGCTGCCAATTTAGGCGATGTTGCTGCCGACACTTTTGGTAAAGACCAACACCCCGATTTAAAAGCCGATTTTATTATGGCTAACCCTCCCTTTAACCAAAAGGATTGGCGTGCAGCTGATGAATTAAAAGATGACTCTCGTTGGCGTGGTTACGATGTGCCACCAACAAGCAATGCTAATTATGCTTGGATATTAAACATTGCATCTAAACTTTCCGAAAACGGTGTAGCGGGTTTTATCTTGGCAAATGGCGCATTAAGTGGCGGTGGCGAAGAATATAAGATTCGTAGAAAACTAATCGAGAATAAATTGGTAGAGGCAATTTTAGTTTTGCCTCGAAGCCTCTTTTATACCACCGATATAAGCGTTACACTTTGGATATTAAACAACAATAAAAAGGCGCGCAAAGTAAAGCTGAACAATGTTGAAAAAAATTATCGTAACCGAGAAGATGAAATTTTGTTTATGGATATACGCCTGTGGGGAGAACCTTTTGAGAAAAAGTTCACACAGTTTTCCGAACAAAACATAAAAGACATTACAGCTACTTATCACAATTGGCAACAAGTAGGATTTGAAAAATATTATAAAAACACACCTGAATATTGTTACTCCGCAAGTGCACAGGAGGTTTCAAAAAAAGATTTCTCATTAGTACCAAGTAAGTACATCGAATTTGTTAATCGCGATGAGAACATTGATTTTGATGATAAAATGACGGCTTTAAAATCTGACATAACAACTATATTAAAATCAGAGGAGCAATCGAAAAAAGATTTATTAACCGTGTTTAAAGAATTAGGTTATGAAATCAAATTATAAACCATTGGGTAAATACATGCAGCCTGTAGTTGGGCGGAACGATGCTTTAGGTGATTTGCCCTTAGTGGGTTTGAGCATTCAAAAAAAATTCATCCCTTCCATTGCAAACACAGTCGGAACGGATATGTCAACATACAGAATCATTGAAAAGAATCAATTTGCTTATGGTCCCGTAACTTCAAGAAATGGCGATAAAATTACTGTTGCTCTGTTTAATGATTTTGATAAAGCATTGATTTCTCAGGCGTATATTCCATTTGAAGTTAAAGATAAAAATGAACTTGACCCTGAATATTTAATGATGTGGTTTCGCAGACCTGAATTCGATAGGTATGCTCGATTTAAATCTCACGGAAGTGCAAGAGAAATTTTTGATTGGGAAGAAATGTGCAACACACTTTTACCAGTCCCGCACATAAGCAAACAACGCGAAATAGTAAAAGAGTATAACACCATTCTAAACCGCATTAAACTTAATGAACAGCTTTGCCAAAAGCTTGAAGAAACATCACAAACTATATTCAATTCTTATTTGAGAAATAATGAAGAAATTGAAAGCCATCGACTTGGAGATTTAATAGAAATAAAAGGTGGCTTTTCATATAATAGCGAAGATTTAGGAAGAGGCAATACCTATTTGTTAGGAATGGGTTGTGTTTCATTCATAGATAGATTCGTTGAAGAAGGAATGAGATTGTATTCTGATACTGTTCCAGAACAACATTTAGTCTATTCGAGAGATATTATAATTGCTACTCGACAACAATCTGAGAATTTACCAATTTTAGGCTGTCCAGCGATGATTCCACCGAATTTAGATAGTAAAAAACTGGTAATCGCATCTAATTTATATAGAGTTGTAAATAAGTCGAAGTTGGGCAACGAAACAATCTATCAAATTTTAAAATCGAAAAGCTATCAAGAGCATATCAAATTGCATACGAAAGGAACAACTGTCGGAATGATTACAAAGGATGCTATTGAAGATTATGTTTTTGAAGCCCCTTCACTATCATTCCTTTGCAGTGTTGAAAAAAATATCAATGTAATAGTTGAGAATATTTTCCTTAAGAGAACAGAAAATCAAAAGCTGTCAGAACTGAAAGATTTACTTCTTTCCAAATTGGCTACAATAGAAAATTAAATAATAATGGAAGAAACCAATTTATCATTGCTCAGCGGAAACACTTTAGAACTGCATTATTGGTTCGATGATAAAACGCATACAATGGATGCCGTTGTACAAAACAGGTGTGAGTATGAGTTTCTTGGGATATTAAAGGAAATTGCATTAACATTTAACGCAGAAATATTTATTGAAACAGAACCATTGGCAGATGGAGGTTTGAAAAGATGGTTTAAAATTATTTCTAAAGAAGAAGATAAAAAAGCAATAATAACAACAGCAATTATTGTTGCCTTAGCAACAGGTATTCTTATTACGCCAATCACTACAACCATTAGCAAGCTTACCGAAAAATTAATAGAAGGCATTTTCGAAGATAAGGAGTTGAAAGAACTACAAAAAGAAAAATTAAAGCTTGAAATTGATAAGTTAAAACAAGAAACACAAAAGAACCAACAGTTACTTAATGATAACAGCGTAATTAAAAAGAAGAAATCTAATTTTTATGAAACCCTTGAAAAGTATCCTAAAGTAAGTATGGTTTCGTTTGTTATAGAAAACGAAAATAAAAATCAGGTAACAGAGGAAAAAATTGTTTACAGAAATAATTTCAAAGAGTTTATACTTGTAAGTGATGATTTAGATCCAAAAGAAATAGATAATGCAATAATTGAAATCATTTCGCCTGTATTAAAGAAAGGGAATTACAAATGGATGGGAATATATGATGGCGCA
>CAIXIP010000298.1 GCA_903919535.1 uncultured Bacteroidota bacterium
ACAGATATTCACGAAAAAGATTCTTTGATCTTAAGAACAAAAGTAACAATCAACGATATTCCAATCAGGAAATTTAGTTACAAAGAATCATATACTGACAGTTTATCTGGCTATAAAATGTCAGTAATTCTTCAACCATTTGATCTTGCAAAATTTTCCAGTATCACAATGCCATTAATAGCCTTAGATATTCTAAATGGAAGATGTGATACCATTTATGCAAAAATGTCGGGAAACAAATATGGTTGTATTGGTGAAATGAACTTTCATTACCGAAAACTTAATATAAAAATGCAAAGTCATTATGGGGAACAGCATCAGGCAGTATTATACAGCATAGTTAATTTTGCTGCAAATGATATTATTTTGAATGGCAATAACAGTAGACATTCACGAATATTTTCCTTAAGAGATCCCGAAAAATTTGTAATTAATCTGTGGGTAAAATCATTGGTAAGCGGTGTTTTTACTAGTGCAGGATTAAAGTCAAATAAAAAATACTACAGAAGCTATGCTAAGGTATCTAAAAAATACAATTTCCCGAAAGATGTGAATTATCTTTAATGTTATTGATTTCACTATCCTTTTATAGCACCAATAATATGCCCGTTTCATAATAGAATAATTTCTTTCCAAATAACGTGTTCAATTGCAAGCAAATTAATTTGGATTAACAATACGTGAGATTATTTTGATGTAAGATTTTTTGGCCACATATTCCATAAACAATAAATAGTTTAATCTTTCATATGTAAGATTTTTGCCTTATTTGGTTTCTTTCTCAGAAAAAGTACAAATATCTTAGTCGAAGATTTAGGCCCAAACGTCTATGAAAATCGGCAATTGAAAAAAATATAACACTAAAACTATTACTCTATGAAAAAATCAATCTCAGAATTTATCGGAACCTTTTGGTTAGTATTTGGTGGTTGCGGTAGCGCAATGTTAGCTGCAGGCTATCCTAACGTAGGAATAGGTTTTGTAGGTGTTTCTTTAGCATTTGGATTAACCGTTTTAACAATAGCCTATTCGCTCGGCCATATTTCGGGAGCTCATTTAAACCCAGCTGTTACCGTTGGTTTATGGGTAGGAGGAAGAATTGAGTCAAAGGATGTTCTTTCATACATCGTGTCACAAATTGCTGGTGCTATAACTGCAGCAGCCGTATTATACATTATTGTTACCGGAAATGGAAGTTCCATTGGCGATTTTGCAGCTAATGGATATGGAGAACATTCTCCCGGGAAGTACAGTATGCTTGCAGCCCTTGTCACAGAATTTGTATGCACTTTTATTTTTTTACTAGTTATTTTGGGATCAACTGATGAAAAAGCTCCCAAAGGTTTTGCAGGTATTGCAATCGGACTTGCATTAACACTAATCCACTTGATCAGTATTCCCGTAACAAATACTTCTGTTAATCCTGCACGTAGTATCAGCCAGGCAATTTTTGCTGGTGGTTGGGCATTGGAACAACTTTGGCTATTTATTTTAATTCCAATTGCTGCAGCATCATGTGCTGCGTTAATATATAATTATTTGAAAAAATAAAAATATCTCTTTAAAAAATATCAATCCTAAACCTAAAACCATGAAACAATTTACTTCACTTTTAATTCTTTGCTTTAGTTTTGCTCAGCAAATCTTTTGTCAAAGTGTAATTTTCCCTTCAGGCTATGGAGGATCAAACAATAATGGCGCTTTGGTCAATTACAATTTATCTAATTCATCCATTTCAACTCCTATTAGTTTAGATGGAAATCCATTGGGCTTTTCACAAACATGGAATGAAGGATTTGGTGATTATTACAAAAATCCGACATTAAACCCAGATGATGAAAATAAAGAAAATGGTTTGTTTGCAGGCAGTGATGGCTATGTATATGGTATCGATACACGATCAGGAATGTTGACTTCAGAAGACCAAGGCTCAGCGATCTTATACCGATTTCATCCCGATTCTCTAAAAATAGAGGTGTTGCATACTTTTACCGGTAATCTGAATTCTATTACGAATGGAAAAATTCAAGCCTATAATAATAGCTTTAGTAGACCACGCCTTGGAATGATTGAAGGCAGTACTGGTGTTTTATATGGAATTTGTATTGATGGTGGCGCTAAAAATTTAGGTGGAATCTGGAAATATAACATGATGACAAAAAAATATTCAGAAGTGGATTGTTTTGATAAAACAACGATAGGTTTTAATCCAACTTCGCCACTTTTTAAAGGACCTAACAATGATTTGTATGGTATCATGCGTACAAAAGCTGTAGGACAGCACGATGGCGATTTATATAAAGTTGACTTAACAAATGATACTGTTGTTTTTGTTCATGATTTAAGTCCAGGTACAGGGGTTTTGCTTGGCGAACCTAAAGGGAAAGTTGTTTATGATCAAGCAACAAATAGAATAATAGGGTGTAGATCTACTGACGTAAGCCCTTTCCATGGTGGTGGTTTTTTTGTTTATGAATTTAATTCCAACACGTCTTACAATGTTTCACAAATATGGATGGATTATGGTGTTTTTGGCAGTTTTTTAAGTGGTGTAGTACGAGCTAATGATGGTGCATATTATGGCGTAACTGATTTTGATGCTGGTATGGGAGCTGGTGCTATAATTAAAACATCCAACCCAAATCCTGCTAATTGCACAATGTTAAAAACTTACGATTTTAAAAGAAAACCTTGTGGTAATTCTTTGTTAGCTATAGGCTCAAAAATTATTGGTACTTATAATTTGTTGGGTACAACTCATTTTAGTGACAAGAGCATTTGGATATATGATGTTGTTACTGGCAGTATGGTTGAATTAGGTTCAGAAGGCAATTTAGCTGAAGGATCAAGGTTTTTGCCACAAATGGCTGTAATTGGTAACAAAGTGTATATCCGTTATCTTGGGGGGGCAGCTAATTATGAAGGAGGGATAATGGTTTTAGATTTAACGACTTTAACTTTTACGAATTTATTTTCTACTCATAGCCCAAATGGTAAAACTCCTATAGGCGAGCTTTTAGAAATTGCTAGCAATCAATTTTTAGGATTTAGTTTATCGGGAGGCAATTTTTTAAATTCAAATAAAAACTTTTCCGGTACTATCTTAAAGTATGATTTGACAAATAATAGTGTTACAAAAGTTACAGACATAAAATCAATTAAAGACTCAATTTCATATACAGGTTGGACAGAATATGATGGCAGCCCAGCTACTTTAAAAGCAGGAGGAATGGTTAAAGCCAGTAATAATAAAGTTTACTTCACTTATAAAACCTATCAAACAGGAAGCCCGGCTTCACTCTATTTTAGTGAGCTATCTACTAATGTTCGTTTTAGTGAGCTTGATTTAGGTACAAACCAAATGAAGGAACTTCTGTTATTAAAAAATTCAGAGATGGTTCAACCATTGGAATATGTAAATGGGAAAATGCTTTTATCTAAGCGCGATTCAGTTGTTGTATACAACATTAATACAAATATGGTGGAAGCAACTTATCACACGAATGATTTGATGATAGATGGTTTCATGAGCGGTAAATTCACTAAAGCATCTAATGGAAAAATATATGGATTAACTGTTCAGGTTACAGATACCACAGGAAGCAGAGCAACCATTTTTGCGTTGGATCCAGCAACCAATTTTTCATTCACAGATTTGTATAAATTTGATTCAATTGTATTAGATGCAAATTTGAGCTTAACAGAATACAATGGAAAGCTATATGGCTCAACAAACTCAGGTGGTGCCAATAACAATGGATATATTTTCGCTTTAGATATTAGTAATGATCAGTTTTCTATTGAATACAATTTCAATTCAACGATTGATGGAGCTAATTTTGCTGCCGGTTGGGCTTTGGGTAATAACAAATTATATTCAACTTCAATTGCAGGAGGACTAAATGGATATGGAACACTTGTTGAATATAGCCCATCAGGTAACACACTATCTGTCCTATCAAACTTAACAATTAAAAATTGCAGTGCAGTATATGGTACCCCTTTCTATAGCTCAACTAATTTAGCTATTAAGGATATAACTGAATCAAATGATTACAAAATATATCCTAATCCTGCTGCTCAAACAATTACCATTAATCACTCGCAACCTTACGAAAAAATTGAAATATTCAATGTAAGCGGGCAAATAGTTTATAGCTCAGAATATAAAATGAACTATACTGTTAATACACTGAATAATGGATTTTATTTTGTAAGAATTATTAAAGGAGATAAGTCAACAATTGAGAAGTTAGTAATTCAAAAATAGTTAATGCATTTTACATTATTTATAAATAAAAATATATGAAAATGGAAATTAGCATAAGAGTCTTTTCAATTGTTTATAGCCTTTCAATCATTTTACTTTATGGCTGTAATACACATTCAGAAAAAAACGAATCTCAATTAGAGCAACCTAACTCTGATGCTGAAAATAGAATTCCCGATCAATTGATCGGGAATTCTATTTTCAGCATCAGA